>DGNZ01000412.1:0-13187 GCA_002389175.1 Rhodospirillaceae bacterium UBA4479
GAGAAGCTTCGGGCACACCAACACACAGGCTTACGGCAAAATAGAAGTCCAGTCAGAATAGGGGATCAATTAGATGTTAGGCTGCTGTTGCCGAAATGGGGGTGTCGTGGTGCACCAGGCGTCACTTTCGAGGTCTTGTGAAAATTTACGTTGGCGCCCAGTACGCAGAGTTGGTTCCAACCAGTTTTTTGTTACAAATTTTGTTGTTGTTTTGACGCACAAACTACAGCGTGATCAAACTGACGTGTGCATTGTTGCCATCGACAAAAGCCTTGGCTGCCCTTGGGTTTTTTTTTGAACATCTAATTTTGAATTCCATCCTCGCCAATTAGATCGGATAAGAGCCTGAGCTGTCGCCCCGATCAGAGTGGTGCCTGGACCTAGAATTATGAACACATCTGGCATTAACTCCCGTGCGGCAGTACGAATAGCAGCTGTAAAGTCGAATAATTCGTAAACCTGATGTCCGAGTGTATAAGTATACAATGCGTTGGTATCTGTCGACTTGGGGTGCCAAATTGCTCCCCGACCGTCTACCAGCGGTATGCTCGGTTGATCAAAAAGATGTTCAGGCAATGCCGAAAATCCGAGCTCTGAAACAGGTTTTTGCAGGTGGGTGTGAAAGCCTGCATGGTTTGGCAGGCGCGTCGGGTATCTCTCTTGAAGGATGGGAGCCGAATTTTCAAAGGCAGCCAACCCAGCTTCGTTTCCTGCAAGCACCAACATGCCGCCTAGATCGATGGATAAGCCCAGCACATGATCCGGGCGGGCGTTGATAGCAAAGACTTCGCGCATCAAGTTTTCACGTTGATTTGGGATTTCCTTCCAGTCCGCGTCAACGAAGGGATAGATAAGTTGCCCACCGATCATCTGCTCCTGCATCAGCGTTCCCATGGTGTTGACCACTTGCATACCACCCATCGGATCAAGCGCACCTGCGCAGGCTAGTGCAATATACCAACCCATCGAATTACCTGTTATGCCAATAATATCAAAACGGTCACGATCAATAGCCCCAAAATCCGCATGTGCGCAGGCATAGATCAGAGCCGATGCATTGTCGCCGCGCGTGTGTGTAGGGCCAGAAAATCGTGCAGCGGTATCAAGTTCGCTAACTGTTTTCTGACCAAGCTTTATGCGAAAGGCATCAAACTGGCCAAGATTAGGGGCATTTGGATGATGTCGCGCCAGATAGCCAAGTTCGGTTCTGTTATAAGTGCCGCGCCCGGGCGCGATAACAACTGCGGTTTGTTTCATAACGCGTTCCAAAGTTTTGTGGCAGCTGCAACTATGCTGTCACGGCTGGGCAGTGTGGCGGCATAAGCCGGACCAGTGGCGATAAAGCTGTCCTCTGCGGCAAGGCGTGCAGCAGGCAATTCACTGCGTTCTGTAAGCATGGAAAGCAAGGCTTCGGATTGCCCCCCCGTACCGCGACATTCATCCACAACAAGTACTTTTTGTGCGCCGTCGATTGCCGACAGTATACCGTCGGTCGGCAGTGGTGCAATCCAGCGGATGTCGATAATCCGAGTTTCAATACCTTGTTGTTCCAACACTTTGGCCGCCTGTTGCGATAGGTAGTGGCCGTTGCCATAAGTGACGATGGCCAAAGGGCCGTCGCCTGTGACCCCAACATCGCCCAGTGCAATGGTTTGATCTGGGGCAGGGTAGGTCTGCGCCCAGCCGCTGTCTTTTTCATCGTGAAGATCGCGCATGGGATAGAGGGCGATGGGTTCAACAAACACTACGACGCGCTGTTCTTCGCGGGCCAGCCGCACACATTCGCGCAGCATTTTGGCCGCATCTGCACCTTGGGACGGGCAGGCGACAATTACGCCGGGTATATCGCGCAAAACGGCAAGTGAATTGTCGTTGTGGAAATGCCCGCCAAAGCCTTTTTGGTATCCTAGCCCTGCGATGCGCAGCACCATTGGGTTAGTGAATTGGCCGTTGGAAAAGAACGACAGGGTTGCGGCCTCGCCGCGGATTTGATCCTCAGCATTGTGCAGATAAGCCAGAAACTGAATTTCAGGCATTGGGATAAATCCGTTGTGGCCTAGGCCAATGGCCAACCCAAGAATGGATTGTTCATCCAGCAACGTGTCGATCATCCGATTCTTACCAAATCGATCACTAAGTTTTTGCGTGACGCCGTAAACGCCACCTTTGCGACCCACGTCTTCGCCCATCATCACAATTTCGGGGTATTCCAACATCAGATCGATCAGCGCCCAGTTTATCAGACGTGACATTGGCTGGGGTTTATCAATCTGCCAAATGTCGCTGTCGAAGGCCGTTTCCCGTGCTTGCGCGGAGGGGCCGTTCGCGGGTTTGCAATCCCGCTTGGGTGGCACTATGGAAGCCATCACCTCAGCAGCCGTAGACAGGCGTCGTTGCTGGATCACCTCTTCTGCGACGCGGGTGCATTGCTCCTCGGTCTCGGTATAGATCGAAAGTGCTTCGTCGGTTGTAAGAACGCCTCCTTCTGTCAGCAATCGCGCGGAATGCAGCAGGGGATCGTTCTGCTCCCATTCTTCAAAAATGTTTTTCGACAAATAGGTTTGTTGCAAATCTGCGCCGGCGTGGCCGTATAGGCGCACAAGGGACAGGTGTAAAAATGCAGGTTTCTTGCGTTTACGTACATATTCAGCAGCCTCTTGTGTGGCACGGAAAGTGTCGAACAGATCAAGGCCATTTGCTTTGAAATACTTTAGGCCTGGTTTGTTAGCAAAGTTTGCGCCGATCCAGCCCTGAGGGGTGCGGGTGGAAATCCCGATGCCGTTGTCTTCGCAGACAAACAACAGCGGCAATGGGATTGATTGATAGGCCGTCCAGCAGGCGGTGTTGATGGCCCCTTGGGCTGTGGAATGGTTCGCAGATGCATCGCCAAAGGAACACATGACAATGCTGTCGTCTTCTAGCACTTTATGTTCGGGCGGATGCCGTTTCGCCAGTGCCACGGAATAGGCTGCTCCAACGGCTTTGGGCAGGTGGCTGGCGATGGTCGAGGTTTGGGGCGGGATATTTAGGGCTTTAGAGCCGAGCACCTTATGCCGCCCGCCAGACATGGGATCAGATTTCGCAGTGGAAAAGCTGAGCAACATATCCCAAGCGGGTGTCGTGTCTGGAACCATCGCAGAACGGCGCGTTTGAAATGCCCCGTCGCGGTAATGCAGAAACGCCATATCGTCAGGCCGCAGGGCAGAGGCAACCGCCGCCATGCCCTCGTGACCAGAAGAACCGATGGTGTAGAACCCTTGGCCAGCGGTCTGCATCTTGCGCGACCGCCGATCAAGGTTACGGCTGAGGCACTGCGCACGAAAAATCGCGACTGCCTCAACATCTGACAAAGGGCCGGATGGCGCATCGCCACTAGGAAATTCACTTGCGGTCACACGGGCAACAAGAGCGTCGTGAACGATATCTGCGCGATCCATACTTTGTTCCTTTGGATGCTTAATAGAAAGCTTGCAAGCCAGTTTGTGCGCGACCCAAGATAAGGGCGTGCACATCATGGGTGCCTTCGTAAGTGTTAACAGTTTCCAGATTGACCATATGGCGGATCACCTGAAACTCCTCGGAAATTCCGTTGCCGCCGTGCATGTCGCGGGCGTAACGGGCAATTTCCAACGCTTTGCCACAGTTGTTACGTTTCATCATACTGATCATTTCTGGCGCCGCGTTCGATTCGTCCATCAAACGGCCAATGCGCAGACTGCCTTGTAGGCCAAGCGTGATGTCGGTTTGCATGTTGGCCAGTTTCAACTGGTAAAGCTGTGTTTGGGCAAGAGGTTTGTTGAATTGTTTGCGATCCAAACCGTACTGGCGTGACGCATGCCAGCAGAATTCAGCAGCGCCAAGAACGCCCCATGTAATACCGTAACGGGCGCGGTTCAAACAACCAAACGGACCCTTCAAACCTTCGACATTTGGCAGCAGCGCGTCTTCACCCACTTCCACATTGTCCATGACGATTTGGCCAGTGATGGAAGCACGCAATGACATTTTACCGCCAATTTTGGGTGCTGACAGTCCTTTCATGCCTTTGTCCAGAACAAAGCCACGGATTTTGCCGCCGTGGGCTTCGGATTTGGCCCAAACCACAAAGACATCTGCGATAGGGCTGTTGGAAATCCACATTTTGGAACCGTTCAGGACATAACCGCCCTGCACCTTTCCAGCGCGGGTTTTCATGCCACCTGGATCACTGCCCGCATCTGGTTCTGTCAGGCCAAAGCAACCAATGAATTCGCCGCTGGCCAGCTTTGGCAGGTATTTCATACGCTGTTCTTCAGAGCCATAGGCATAGATCGGATACATCACCAAAGATGATTGAACCGACATCATAGAACGGTACCCAGAATCAACGCGTTCAACTTCGCGTGCCACCAACCCGTAGGTAACATAGGACGCGCCCAACCCACCGTATTCTTCTGGAACAGTAACACCTAGCAGGCCCATTTCGCCCATTTCACGGAAGATTTCCGCATCCGTGGTTTCCTTTGCATAAGCCTCGATAACACGGGGTTGCAATTTTTCCCGCGCATAGGCCCGTGCGGCGTCACGCACCATACGTTCGTCTTCGCTCAGTTGATTTTCCAACAAGAAGGGATCGTCCCATTCAAAGCGGGAAAGTTCGGGGGCGTCTTTGGAATGCAACGACATATTTTTGTCCTTTATAACAATGCAGCGACGGCTTTGGCGATGCGCGCGCAGCCTTCTTTGAGGTCTGCCATCGCATAGGCGTATGACAATCGGAAATGGCCTGACAAGCCGAAGGCGCGGCCAGGAACAAGAGCGACTCCAGCATCGGCCAAGATGTAGGCGCAAAATTCGGCATCGTTGGCGATTTTAGTTCCATTTGGCGTTTTAAGGCCAAAGGTTTTTGCACAAGATGGAAACACGTAAAACGCACCGCCAGGTGTTAGGCAATCAAGACGGCCTGTTTCGTTCAACGCGGTAATCACATAATCGCGACGATCTTTGAACGACGCGAGCCGTTCGGTGAGAACCTGTTGAGGGCCCGTAAGCGCGGCCAGTGCAGCGGCCTGTGAGATTGACGACGCGCCCGAGGTAGATTGCCCCTGCACGCCAACCATTGTCGTGATGAGATCGCGCGGGCCAATGCCCCAACCCAAACGCCAACCAGTCATGGCGTAGGCTTTCGACACGCCGTTCACGATCAGCATGCGGCTCACCAAATCAGGCGCGATTTCACGAAACGATGTGAAAGTATCATAAGAAATATGCTGGTAGATTTCATCGGCCAGCACCCAAACATGTGGATTAGCACGTAACACATCGGCAAGTGCGGACAGCTCAACCGCCGTATACAAAGCACCCGATGGGTTGCCGGGCGAATTCACCAGCAACCATTTTGTTTTCGGCGTAATCGCTTCAGCAAGCTGTGATGCCGACAGCTTGAATTGCGTTTCGGCTTTACAGGCCACAGGCACCAGTGTTGCCTGACAAAACGCGATGATGTCGGCGTAGGATGTCCAATAAGGCGCGGGAACAACGACTTCGTCATTAGCATTGAGCGTAGCAAGGAAAGCATTCGCCAAAACTTGCTTTGCGCCTGTGCAAACGATCACCTCGGATGGATCTGGCCTTGCTGCTGGATCGGAGGGAGTGCTTTCAGCGATTACCTTGCGCAAGGCAGGCGTCCCCTGTGTCGGAGGGTAGGTCGTTTGCCCGTCCAACATCGCAGCATGTGCGGCTTGGATGATGTTTTCGGGCGTTGGAAAATCTGGTTCGCCCGTACCAAAGCTGAGGATATCCTCTCCAGCCGTCTTACGGGCCTGTACTGTTTCTGAAATCTGGACGATTTCAGACAATTTTACCGCCGCAGCACGGTCAGATCGGATGAATACGGGTGTTGTTGGCTCGGTGATCATTACGAATCGCAATCTTTTCTATTGATGTGATGCTAATATCCGCCTTAATATAGGATTCTACAGGTGTATTTTGGGAAGTTTTGGAATTAGATCATGTTAGAATGGAATGAGGTTTCTATCCCAAGGCGGTTCCTACCGCCATTTGCTTGGCTCGCGTCATTTGAAGCGGTTGCAAGGCGCGGATCGGTCACAACTGCGGCCCATGAACTGAACCTTACGCAAGGCGCGGTCAGTCGCCATGTGCAAAAGCTGGAACAGCAAATCGGTGTGCAGTTGTTTGAACGGGATAAGCAGCGCCTGCATTTAACGGGGTCGGGTAAGTCTTATGCAGAAGAGGTGCGCCAAGGCATCAGCCTAATAACCAACGCTGGCGTCAAATTGCATACTAACCCAAATGGGGGCGCGTTGAATTTGGCGGTGCTACCAGCATTCGGAACCCATTGGTTAGCGCCGCGTTTGGCGGATTTCATTGGCCAGTGTCCTGGCGTGACAGTCAATCTGTCAACGCGAACCCGTCCTTTTGACTTTTCGAACGAGAATTTTCACGCGGCCATACATTTTGGATTGAACGACTGGCCGGACGTGAACAGCTTGTGTTTGATGGAAGAAGAAGTTGTTGCCATTGCAGCGCCCCCAATCGTGAAGCCAAGCGCCGCAAACGATATGAACGAGATTCGGAAAATGCCACTGTTGCACCTGCAAACACGGCCGGCCGCGTGGAGCCGTTGGTTTGCGCAACAAGATTTGGACGTGAAAAATATCACCGGAATTCAGTTTGACCAGTTTGCGACGATGATACAAGCAGTGGTTTCTGGCCTTGGCGCGGCGATTGTGCCCAAATATCTTGTCGAGAACGAGCTTAAGCAAGGGAGACTGGTTGGGCTGGGCGGTTCTGCGACATCTGTAATTGGGTCGTATTTTCTTGTTTGGCCAGAACGCAGCGCTCATCACCCCCCGGTTATGGCTTTCCAAAAGTGGATGAAATCCACGGTAGGGGAAAACGCAATAATTTAGCCATCGGAGGTTGCCAGCTTTTTCTTAGATGGTTGTTGATTGGGACGCCAAGGTGCACGGCTACTGTGATCATTGGCAGAAATCAGTTTTTGGGTCAGCGTCATATACAAAGCGTATTCTTCATCTGTCAGAGGATCTATCAGCCGCGTTTGTGCTTTCGCCATTCCAGGGTTGACTTTTTCGACAAGCTGGCGTCCCGCAAGGGTTATTTTGGCCAGCTTTGTGCGTTTGTCTGTCGGATTATCGGGCCGCTCCAGTAACTCGCGTTTGGCCAGACGTCTGATAACATCCGCAGCGGTGTTTCTGTCCACGCCAATCATTGAGGCAATGGTAACCTGATCGCGTACAGTGCCATCTACAAGGACCGTAAGCACACCAAATTGGACAGGTGTTAGATCATGCTTGCCGCACTCCTCCAGAAAAAGAGCCACGTGGATTTGGTGCAGCCGCCGAATAAGGTGTCCCGGTCGATCTGTAAGGTTTTGAAAAATCGAATCATCAACTGACATAGAGGCCCTGATTTGGATAACTGCTCAATCAGTATGATATAACAAAGCAAAGTGATTTACACCAGCACTTGAAATTGTAAGGTATAGCGGGCCGCACACAGGAAAAGCCACAAGGTGTGTGGATGACGGATAACAAAATGTCTTTTGTTTTGACTCTGTAAATTTCCGTAGTACACTACCTAAAATTCTGTATTTGAACTTTGGAGAAAACCGTATGGGTTGGACAGTTGGTGTGGATGTCGGCGGGACATTTACGGATTTCTATGCAGCGAACGACCAAGCCGGAGTGTTTCACGTTCACAAAACGTCGTCCACGCCTTCGAACCCAGCTGAAGCTATTCTGAACGGTCTTGACGTAATGTGCGCCAAGTTCGATATCCCAACGGATGAAATCGAACGGGTGTCCCATGGAACAACAGTTGGCACCAATGCGCTGATCCAGCGCACTGGCAGCCGTGTGGCCTTGGTAACAACCAAAGGGTTTCGCGATCTGTTGGAAGTTGGCCGCCAAACGCGCCCTCATATGTATGACTTGCAACGGGATCACCCCGCTCCGCTGGTGGATCGGGAATACCGCATTGAACTGAATGAACGTATCGGCGCAAAGGGTGAAATCGTTCGCGCTCCGAGTGCCGAGGATATCGATGCGGCTGTTGATGAAGTGATTGCTGCGGCTGCAGGCGCCTGCGCCATTGGGTTTGTGTTTTCGTTCAGAAATGACAGCCACGAACAAGCGTTTGCAAAGGCGTTGCGCAAACGTGCACCAGAGATTGCGGTTTCGGTATCCTCCGAAGTACAGCCAGAATTTCGCGAATATGAACGACTGTCCACAACAGTTCTGAACGCCTATTTGCAGCCTGTTATGTGGCACTATCTGGAAACCTTGGAGGCGGGGATCGCAGAACGTGCGCCCAATGCCAGCCTTGGGATTAACCAATCAAGTGGTGGATTGATGTCGGTTCAGCGGTCAAGGGAATTCCCAGTGCGGACCGCTCTGTCTGGTCCTGCTGCAGGTGCAGTTGGCGCGGCCCATGCGGCACGTCAAACAGGACGCCGCAATATCATTACGCTCGATATGGGTGGCACCAGTGCCGATGTGGCGTTGATCCGTGACTATAGCGTTGATCTGGCGTTCGATCGTGATGTAGCTGGCTTTCCTATTCGGATGCCGTGCGTTGATGTGGAAACTGTTGGTGCGGGTGGTGGCTCGATTGCGTGGTTTGATCGTGATGGTCTGTTGAAGGCCGGGCCAAAATCCGCAGGGGCGTATCCCGGACCTGCGTGTTACGGCAATGGGGGTGACGAACCGACAACAACGGATGCGAACCTATTGCTAGGTCGTTTGTCTTCACGCGGTTTGCTGGATGGTGAAATGGGGCTTGATCCAGAGTTGTCCCGTGCAGTTTATAAGCCGATTGCGGATCAGTTGGGTTTTACCCCCGAAAAAACCGCACAGGGGATGCTGGGTATCGTAATTGCCAATATGGTGCGAACGATCCGTACCATTTCTGTTGAGCGTGGCCATGATCCGCGTGACTTTGTGCTGATGCCATTTGGTGGCGCTGGGCCGCTGCACGCCCGTGATGTGGCTGTAAGCCTCGGCATGAAAGAAATGGTTGTGCCCGCCGCACCCGGTATCGTTTGTGCTCAGGGTCTGCTGGTGTCAGATTTGAAAGAAGATTTTGTTGTCAGCCGCCGTATTGCATTGGATGACACTGGGATCGGTGTTTTGGCGCAAACATTGGCAGACTTGCACACCAAGGCCGTGGATTGGTTCGCCGAGGAGAAAGCCCCTGAAACTGGTCGTCGTGTTCAATTGATTGTGGATGCGCGGTATGTGGGTCAAAACTTTGAACTTGCAGTTCCCGTGGCCGCAGGTGCGCAGTTATCTGTAAACGATGTACCAAATGCCCAAACGGTGACCAAAGCATTCTGTGATGCGCATGATCAAGCCTATGGCTACGCCAGCGAAACTGATCCCGTTGAAATCGTGAATGTTCGCTTGTCGGCACGTGCGAAGTTGCACACATTCGAGGACAAACCAGCCGTAGATAGTGAAATAGATGAACCACAAGTGCGCGACACTCGGTTGGTGTATTACGATACCGAAACTCCTGTTGAATCGCGTATTTACGACCGTGCGGAAATGCGCCCGGGCCAACGGGTCACTGGCCCAGCGGTTCTGGAGCAAATGGACACGACTACACCAGTTTACCCTAATGATGTTGCCGAAATGACGCCCGATGGGCATTTGATTATCACCATCAAGCCGGAGGACGTCGCATGAGCGAGCACACAGTAGAACTCGATCCGATCCGTCTCGAAATTATCGCCAATGGTCTGCGCTCAATTGCGGATGAATGCTTTGTGGCGTTGATGCGGTCTTCGTATTCGACCAACATCAAGGAGCGCAAAGACCATTCCATTGCGATTGTGGACAAAGCCGGCCGTTTGGTTGTTCAGGCGGAACTGACCCTGCCCATTCACATCGCCTCGATGGGGGGATTGATGAAATGTGTGTTGGAAAAATTTGGCGACGATATCAATGAAGGCGATATCTTTGTGGCCAACGATCCACACACGGCGGGCGGCACACACTTGCCTGATATCAACTACGCAATGCCGATCTTTATTGACGGCGAGATCGTAGCTTTTGTGTGCAACATCGCCCACCACGCCGATATCGGTGGTATGGTTCCGGGTTCTATGGCGGGTGGCATGTCTGAGATTTATCAGGAAGGGCTGCGTATTCCCGTTGTCCGCCTGTTTAACAAAGGTATTTTGCAACAAGATATCATGGATATTATGTTGTTGAACGTTCGAGTTCCCGAAGAACGCCAAGGCGATCACAACGCACAAATTGCGTCGTGTCGATTGGGCGAACGGCGGTTCAAAGAAGTTGTCGGAGTTCATGGATTGCCAAGCGTTCTGACAGCGTTTGATGAGATTATCGGCCGTACAAACCAGCGGATGAAAGACGCTATCGCGCAGATACCTGATGGAGTTTATGAATTCAAAGACTACATGGATTCAGATGGTCTCTCGACCTACGACATTCCGATTTGCCTGAAACTGACGGTTAAAGGCGAACGTATCCATCTGGATTTTGCGGGCACCAGCCCACAGGTTAGAGGTAATATCAACACGACATTAAATGCAGTACAGGCAAGTGTGAATTATGCGTTGATCGGGGCATTGGACAGCGAAATGCCATCCAACCAAGGTGTGTTGGACGCGGTTGATATTACATGTGAATCTGGCACGATTTTGAACTGTGTCTTCCCAGCCCCCGTAGCGGCGCGTGCGCATGCCTGCCAACGGGTGATTGATATTGTTCTGGGCGCCTTGTCCAAAGCGATCCCAGACAAGGTGATTGCAGCGGCGAACGGAGCCAATACAACGGCTGTTTTTTCGGGCGTCGATCCTCGCACTGGTAAACCGTATCTGTACTTTGAAACCATCGGAGGTGGTATGGGTGCACGGGCGACCAAAGACGGCAAAGATGGCGTTCAGGTTGGCATAACCAACACATCAAACCTGCCAGTGGAATCCATTGAACAAGAATACCCGCTGCGGGTCGAAGAATACGGCTTTGTCGAAAACTCTGGCGGCGCGGGTGAATTTCGTGGGGGCATGGGATTGCGCCGCGTGTTAACGCCTGTGGACCATGAATGTGTGTTCAACGGCGCGGGCGAACGGTTCCGGTATCAACCTTGGGGGTTGTTTGGCGGCGAAGCAGGCGCGTCTGGCCAATTCCAGATCGAAGACGCAGACGGCATACGCCGTTTGGACGACAAACCGAATGAGGTTGAAGTCAAACTGGGCACGCGCATAACAGTGGAAACACCGGGCGCGGGTGGCTATGGCAAACCTGCTGAGCGGAATGCAGAAGCTGTAAAACGAGACCAAGAGAGCGGAAAATATTCGCCAGAATTCATAAAAGAAAACTATCCAACAACCAACTTCGGGGAGCAATAACATGCGTGTCTACTCTATGGTACGGCCCAAGAAACTGTCGGAAATGCCAGAAGCAATGGCACGGGCAGAACGGCTTGGCTATGACGGGACAACTTTGCTGGAACTGACTGTTCCGCCAACCTTGTCTGCTGCGGCTGGAGCGATGCTAACCAAAGATATCAAGTTGATGTCTGGCGTTTTTATTGCCTTTCCTCGTAGCCCGATGGCAACCGCCTATGATGCGTGGTCGTTGAATGAATTGTCGGGTGGGCGTTTCCAGCTTGGCATTGGCAGCCAGATCAAGGCCCACCTAACGCGCCGCTTTGGTATGGAGTATTTGCCGGTGATCCGTCGGATGAAAGACTACATCAACGCTTTGAACGCGATTTGGGATTGTTGGCAGGATGGAACTAAACTGGATTACGATGGCGTATATTACAAACACAACCTCATGATACCGTATTACAACCCTGGCCCATTAACGACCGGCAAGCCGGAAATCCATTTGGCCGCGATCAACAAATTAATGTGTCGGTTGTGTGGTGAGGTTGCAAACGGCCATTTGCCCGGTGATCCGATCACATGGAAATGGCACGAGGAAGTCATGTTGCCCAACCTTGAGATCGGTTTGGAACGTTCTGGTCGCACGCTCAAAGACCTCGATCTGGGTGGCTATGGCTTCATCGGCTGTGCGACAAATACCGAGGGGTTGGATCGCGTTGCCAATGGTTTGAAAGAGCGGGTTGCATTATATGCATCGACGCCAGAATATGCAGAAATGTTGTCAATGTTTGGTTGGTCGGTGAGCCAAGAAGATTTCGCCAATCTGTCCCGTCAAGGTAAATGGGCCGAAATGGGAAATCTGGTAACTGATGATATGCTTGAAGCCTATTCGGTGATTACAACACCGGAAGACCTGCCTTCTGCTTTGGCCAAAAGGTATGGTGGAAAAGTTGATCGCATCCCGATTGATGAAACATGGTTTGATGGTTTGACTGATGATCAAGTTGAAACACTGGTAACTGAAATTAAGAAAATACCCAGCCATGCTGACGGTTGAACCCTTTCTTCAAAACGCCGACACCAGAGACTTTGCAGCTGAAGAATGGGATCGACTGTGCGCCCGTGATCCGTCAGCTTTGGCGGTTGCCGAAATTGACCGTGAAATCACTGTTGGTGAGCTGATCAAACAGACTCGTGTGCGGGCGGGACAGTTTATTGCACAAGGCGCGGAGCCAGGATCTCGGGTGATTGTTGCGCGCCCGAACGTGATCGAATTTGTGGTGGATTATCTCGCGGTTCGTCTTTGTGGTGCTGTATTGGTCAACCTTCCTTGGGCCGCAGGGGCCAGCATCACGGAATTGGCAGAAATTCTGGACGCCAAAGTGGTTGTGCTGACCGAACATCTTGTTGGCGACAATCCTTTGTTTGATCAACTGGGAGATCGTCGTTTTCGTGAAGATGAAACCACCGACATCGGACCAGAACGCCCTGTTGCACGGGGCGGCGAAGAATTGGCTTGGTTGGCCTGCACGTCTGGCACCACAGGTACGCCCAAGGCGGCGATGCATACGGGCGCCACGTGGCAGCGCCAAACCGAAGTATTTGCCCAACATTTTGTGCTGACCAAAGACGACCCGATTTTGGTGTCCTCGCCTGTCGGTCACGCAGTTTCATTGTTGTTCGGTGTGCGGTTCTCCTTGTTGCTGGATTCACCGATGATTTTGGTGTCTCGTTGGAAAATCGACACGGCGGTGGATTTGATTGAGCGGTATAAGTGTACCTTCACAGTTGCGCCGACGCCGTTCCT
>DGNZ01000412.1:13233-20866 GCA_002389175.1 Rhodospirillaceae bacterium UBA4479
CTGAAATTCTTCCCATCTGCTGGTGCGCCTGTGCCACGCACATTGGTGCGTCGTGGCTTGGATGCTTTGCCCGGGTGTCAGGTTTGGTCCTATTTTGGAACGTCGGAAGCGGGCGCGGTAACGGCCTGCCCGTTGGACGCTGATTTGGAGAATCGTCTAGGGACAGATGGAATAGCGATGCCCGGCACAACAACCCGTGTCATTGATAATGAGCTGCAATTGCACTGCCCTGAACAAATGATGACAGGGTATTGGAGCGGCGATCCGAATGGACGGCTGCATGATGATGGCTGGTATCAAACTGGCGATGCTTGCGAACAGCGTGAAGATGGCTATATCAAGATGGTAGGACGTGCGCAGGATATCATTCTGCGTGGCGGAGAGAACATCTCACCGTTAGAGATCGAAAACACGTTGCTGAGCCATACTAGCGTCGAAGATGTTGCCATTATTGGCTACCCTGATGAGCGTCTGGGCTCTCGATTGGCGGCGGTAGTTGTTCAAGCGGGTGATGTGACGCTGGACGGTTTGCGTGATCATTGCAAAGGTGTTGGGCTTGATAAGGCAAAGTGGCCGGAATTCATGACATGCATCGACAAAATTCCACTGTCCGCAATTGGCAAAGTCCAACGCGGCGTGTTGGAAGATTACGTTTGGGATGAAGTCAAGAAAACCGCACAGGAAGGTGTTTCCTAATATGGGAATGCGTCACAACAATCTGACGATTGATGATATACAGGAACGGATCAACCGCTCCAAATACCATCAATTGTTCCAACCCAAAGTGCTGGAACTGGACAACGAAATAGCAAGGCTAAAGCTGCGGGTATCGATGTGTGATGAGTTTGAACGCCAGCCAGAAACAAATCAGTGGCATGGTGGCGTAATGGGGTCCTTGGTGGATATCACTGGATGCTATGCGTTGATGCTGGTCGCTGGTGGCCCGATGCTTACGCTGAATTTCAGCACGGATTTCCTGCGCCTTGCAGTGTCAGACCATCTGTATGCCATTGCAACCGTGCGGCGCATTGGGAGCACAGTTGGATTTGTAGATGTTGAAATCGAAGATGATGTAGGGGTGACAGTTGTAACAGGTCGTGCCTGTTATGCCATCCGCGCAGACAAAACAGAGGTATAAGCCTGAGAGGTGAAGACATGACTGAATATTCTGAAAGTATGAACATTGCGATCATCGGTGGTACCGGCGCATTGGGCGCTGGGTTGGCACTGCGTTGGGCGCGAGCTGGCCACAGCGTGGCCATCGGGTCGCGCGATGGCGGGCGTGCCACTGAAAGAGCCGCCGAGTTGTCCGCGCAAGCAGGTACGACAATTGCAGGACATGACAATGCAACGGCTGCAGCCGGTGGCGATCTGGTCGTTATGGCAGTGCCTTACGCCAGCCACGCGGCGACGTTGAACAGCATCAAACCGCATCTAGAAGGTAAAATTTACGTTGATGTTACCGTTCCATTGATGCCCCCAAAAGTGCGCACAGTTCAACTACCAGAGGGCGGTTCGGTCGCCAAGAATGTGCAAAAGGAACTGGGCGAAACTGTTCGTGTTGTTTCTGCGTTTCAGAACGTAGCAGCGGCCCATTTGAATGATCTGGATCACAGCATTGATTGCGACGTATTTGTTTGTGGTAACGATAAGCCTGCGCGCGGAACGGTTATCAAGCTGGCCCAAGACGCGGATATGAAAGCGTGGCACGCAGGACGGATTGACAATTCCGCCGTAGCTGAAGCATTGACCTCTGTTTTGATCTTCATCAATGGAGCCTACAAAATCGACGGCGCGGGCATCAGAATCATTGGCGAACCACAGCTTAACGACGACTAAGTCAACGAAGGAATTCGCGTGTCAAACCAGATTACCCTTACGGCGCTACAGGATCTCCCGCTTGTAAAATCGGGGGATGATCTTTGCAGTTTGATAACAGACGGTTTGACACGTTTGCCACTGGTGCTGTGTGATGGCGACATCATTGTTGTGGCGCAGAAAATAATTTCCAAAGCCGAAGGGCGTACAGTAAATTTGAACACTGTTTCTCCGAGCGCGCGGGCGATGGAATTGGCGGGTGAAACGCAAAAAGATGCCCGTGTTGTTGAGTTGATCCTAAGCGAAAGCAAATCCATCGTTCGCAAGAAAACAGGCGTGATGATTGTTGAACACAATCGCGGCTGGATCATGGCAAACGCGGGAATTGATACGTCGAATGTCCGGTCTGACGGTGGTGAAGAAAACGTTCTATTACTGCCACTGGATCCAGAACAAAGTGCAACAAACCTGCGCGATGCGTTGATGCAGCGGCACGGTTGTGATGTCGCTGTGGTTATTTCTGACAGTTTCGGACGGCCCTGGCGGTTAGGCACAACGGGTGTCGCAATTGGCGCCTCTGGATTGCCGAGCCTGTGGGACAGACGCGGCGAAGTTGATTTGTTTGGACGCGAACTGATTGTCACACAACAGGCCATCGCAGACGAAGTCGCTACGGCCGCATCATTATTGCAGGGGCAAACCGCCGAAGGGCGACCTGTGGTGCATATGCGGGGGCTGGAATTTGGAGGCCATGCCTCGGCGCATCATCGCCCTGCCTCTGATCTGATCCGTGACATCGCCGAGGATATGTTCCGATGAGCGGTGCAGTTGTAACCTTGTCTGGTGGCGTCGGCGGTGCCAAACTGGTGCTGGGTCTGTCCTATGTTGTTGCGGGCAGAGAACTGGTCGTTGCTTGCAATACTGGCGATGATTTCACGCATCTTGGTCTGCGAGTATGCCCCGATATCGATTCCGTTCTATATGCGCTGTCTGGCCTGTCTGATCAGACGCGGGGGTGGGGAAGAAAAGACGAATCCTGGACCTTTATGTCCGCGATGAAGGATTTGCAGGGACCGGAGTGGTTCAATCTGGGTGACGGGGATTTGGCTACGCATGTTTTGCGCACAGATATGTTGGCACAGAACAAAACGATGGCGGAAGTGACCGGTAATTTGGCGCTGCGGATGGGTATCGAGGCAGATATTCTGCCGATGAGCGATGATCCCGTTGCGACTATTGTTCATACAGACGCAGGTGATCTGGCATTTCAGCATTATTTTGTGCGTGAGCAATGCGGACCGCGTGTCGCTGGGTTCTCTTTTGATGGAACCGAAAATGCGGAACCGCAGTCGCAGATTGTGGACGCGCTGCAATCTGACCCAGAAGCTATTATCATCGCGCCGTCGAACCCTTACGTCAGTGTTGATCCCATTTTGCAGCTGAAAGGAATGAAGACGGCGCTGAAAAATGCAGGCGCTCCCATTGTGGCCGTCTCGCCGATTATTGGTGGGAAAGCCATCAAAGGGCCAGCGGCCAAGATGATGCAAGAGTTGGGCAAAGACGTTTCGGTGCTTGGCATTGCAGCTCACTATCAAGATTTGATCGACGGTCTGGTGATTGATGTTCAGGACGCAGAATTGGCGCCGCAAATTCGCGAGATGGGGATAAAAACCCTCATCACAAAATCAGTCATGACTGATCTGAACAGCCGCATTGAATTGGCACAAGCGACGCTGGATTTCGCACGGGACTGTGGGTCATGACCGATGTCGTGATTCCAGTCAAAGATTTGTCACGAGCCAAAGGACGCTTGCAAAACATCTTAACGCCTGCCGAGCGCGCGGGTCTTGTTTTGGCAATGTTACGCGATCTGCTAACGACGCTTAATCAGTGTGCGTTGGGAGATATCTGGCTTGTCGCACGTGATGAAGCTGTGTTTGATCTCGGGGCGGAATTCGGGGTCCATGATATCCGTGAACACGTTTCAAAGGGCTATAATCACGGCGTTTCTGCGGGATTGCGGTCCGTTAACGCGCAGAATTCAGTTGTTATTCTTCCAGCTGATCTGCCATTGGCACAGCCCCACGACATTGCGCAGTTGATTCAAGCAGGAGCTGGTATCAATCCAACGGTTGCGATTGTGCCTGATCGTCACAATCGTGGGACAAATGGGTTGTTTCTATCTGCTCCTGATTTGATCACACCTGACTTCGGTGAAAGCAGTCTTTTCAATCACAAGGTTGCCGCCGCACAACTCAGGATTTCCGCGCATGTCGTTCCTATCGAAGCAATGGCGATGGATATTGATAGCCCAGAGGATCTTTTTGCGGTGGCTCAATCGACGACATCCAATGCCACTATGAATTTTCTGGCCTCCATTGCGTTTGGACAAGCTGCGTGGACTTCACATAAATGGGAGGTCGCATGACCTACGCTTCAAGCCAATCCACACTGCGCCATTACGTATCCGCTGACGAGGCAAAACCATTGCTGGATATGCCGATCGATACTCTGATGGCATGTGCAACCCAAATTCGAGACGACGGGCATGGGCGGCTGGTCAGCTATTCGCGCAAAGTGTTCATTCCTTTGACCGAATTGTGCCGTGATGTTTGTCATTATTGCACTTTTGCCAAAACGCCCAAAAAGATTGATGTGCCATTTCTAAGCCCTGAACAAGTGCTTGAGATCGCGCGCGCTGGTCAGGTGTCTGGATGTAAAGAAGCCTTGTTCACGCTCGGCGACAAACCGGAACAGCGATATGCCGTTGCACGTGAGGCTTTGGCGGAAATGGGCTATGACACGACGCTGGATTACCTGCATGCGATGGCGGAATTGGTGATCAACGAAACGGGTCTTTTGCCCCATTTTAATCCCGGCGTGATGACTCGCAATGAACTGGCGAAGTTGCGCGAAGTTTCAGTTTCTATGGGGATTATGCTGGAGTCGACTTCGTTGCGGTTAATGGAGCGGGGAGGGTGCCACTTTGGCTCACCTGACAAAGATCCTGCTGTTCGATTGGAAACGATCCGCCATGCGGGCGAACTGAAAATTCCCTTCACCAGCGGCATTTTGATTGGAATCGGAGAAACTCGTGCGGATAGAATTGAAAGCCTTCTGGCCTTGCGCAATTTGCACGAAGAATTTGGCCACATTCAGGAAATTATTATCCAGAATTTCCGCGCCAAGCCAAACACGAAAATGGCCGATGTGCCCGAACCTGATTTGGCCGACTTGCAATGGACCATCGCGATTGCGCGGGTCATTTTTGGGGCTGACATGTCAATACAAGCGCCCCCCAATTTGTCTGATGGTGGTGCAGGGTTGATCGCTGCGGGGATCAACGATTGGGGCGGTGTTTCACCTGTTACGCCGGATCATGTGAACCCAGAGGCCCCTTGGCCTCATTTGGATCACCTTGCTGATGATACCGCAGGTTGTGGAAAGCTATTGGTAGAACGGTTGGGGATTTACCCGAACTATGCGCATGAAAATACGGTTTGGCTGGATAAAAAGCTGCGTAAACCAGTGCTTGATCTGATTGATGCCGATGGATTGGCACGCACGGACAGTTGGGTTCCAGGTGATGCATCCCAAGATTTACCCAAGCTGCCGAAATCGCCTGCGGTCATTCCAGACATGGGTCTGTCACGCGTTTTGGTGAAGGCAGATAAGGGTGAAAACCTGTCCGAAGCAGATGTCTGCCGCCTTTTGACCGCACGGGATTGCGAAGTTCATGAGGTCATGCAAGCCGCAGATGACGTTCGCAAACGGGTGAGTGGCGAAACGGTGAGTTATGTTGTAACGCGCAACATCAATTATACCAATATCTGTTATTTCAAATGCAAATTCTGCGCCTTTTCCAAAGGCAAGATGAGCGAGAACCTGCGCGGCCGCCCCTACAATTTGGGCGCTGATGTTGTGGTTGAGCGTGCGCGCGAAGCATGGGATCGCGGCGCGGTTGAGGTGTGTTTACAGGGCGGTATTCATCCTGAATATACAGGTCAAACCTATCTTGATATTCTGCGTGCAATCAAATCTGAGTTGCCTGACATGCACGTCCATGCGTTTTCCCCGCTAGAGGTGCACCAAGGGGCCGCTACGTTGGGTGTTTCAGTCTATGATTTTGTTGGGCAGTTGATTGACGAAGGATTGGGCAGCTTGCCTGGCACTGCAGCAGAGATTTTAGACGATGAAGTGCGCCGTGATTTGTGCC
Source organism: Rhodospirillaceae bacterium UBA4479 (assembly GCA_002389175.1). Taxonomy (GTDB): domain Bacteria; phylum Pseudomonadota; class Alphaproteobacteria; order Rhodospirillales; family Casp-alpha2; genus UBA4479. The sequence goes on from DGNZ01000412.1 coordinate 19,268, forward strand.
ACGACAAGATCAATACGGCCGAATGGTTCGAAGTGGTGAACGCGGCGCATAAACAGGGGCTAAAAACTACTGCAACAATCATGTTTGGCCATATTGACCGACCCGTGCATTGGGCGCGGCATCTGCTGCGTCTGCGGGATCAACAGATTAAAACTGGTGGATTTACCGAATTGGTACCCTTGCCGTTTGTTCATATGGAATCGCCGATTTACTTGAAGGGTGGGTCGCGTAAAGGGCCAACTTGGCGGGAATCCGTGTTGGTTCATTCAGTTGCTCGTTTGGCGTTGAACCCGCTGATCCCAAACATTCAGGCCTCTTGGGTCAAGCTCGGCCCGGAGGGCGTCGCGGCTTGCTTGTCCGCCGGAGTGAACGACATTGGCGGCACTTTGATGGATGAGACCATCACACGCTCTGCTGGGGCGGCGCATGGGCAGGAAATGACACCTTCCGCGATGGAAGAGTTGTTGTTGCGCGAAGGCCGCCCATCGCGGCAACGCACGACACTATATCAAGATGCGGCAAAGGATCGGCGTTTAGCTTCATTTGCTTAGCCTTTGCAGTTCTATGGTTGGATTGTTAGCCAACCTGATTAGGCAGCCACGTGGCAATAGCTGGGAAAGCGATAATCAACGCGATACCCAACAAGAACAGCCCGACAAACGGCCAGGTTGCGCGGTAAACTTGACTGATGCTCATGTCTGGCACGACGGCCTTGAACGCGAACAACGTATATCCGAATGGCGGAGTGATCGCGCCAAGGGTAATGTTGACGAGGAACAGCAGCCAGAACCAAACTGGATCAAACTCCAGCGCCGTGACGACAGGTTGGTAGATCGGGATCGTCAGTAGGATCACTGCGATTGTGTCGATGAACATACAAAGAATAAACGGGACCGCTAGCATGATAAGCAACATCACAATCGGAGAGTATCCAAGATTGGCAACCAGATTAACCAGTTCACCTGTCGCGCCGGTGAAGGCGAGCAGCTGTGTGAACATCTTAGACATCGCCATAATGGCTAAGATCATTGCAGAAACTGTTATCGCGGCCATTAGCGAGTCCGAGATCATCTGGAAAGAAAGCTTCCGGTAGATAGCTGCGGTTAACAACGACCCAGCTACGCCGGTTGCGGCCGATTCAGATGGAGTTGCGATACCCAACATAATAAAGCCCATAACCGAAAAGATCACGATCAAGAATGGCATGGTGCGGACAATAGCGATGAGTTTCTCCATCGGTGTGACTTCGGCCCGCTCGCCTGCAACATTGCCCGGAGCAAGTGAGGGGTTCATGCCGATCCGTACAAAGACGTAAACCAAGAAAATTCCACCGATAAAGAGACCGGGGATAACGCCTGCAATCAGCAGTTTTGCAATCGACACGTGAGCCAAAGAGCCAACAATAATCGCCAGCAGGCTGGGTGGGATAATCGGAGCAAGGCTCGCACCGCCGATAATCAGGCCCGCCGCGATACTACGATCGTAACCGCGATCGTGCATGCCCGGCATAATGGCCCGCCCAAGCATCGCAGCCACGGCCATGGCAACACCCGAGAGCGCGCCAAAGACAGCGGATAAGACGACGACCAGAACGTATTG
>DGNZ01000412.1:20963-22690 GCA_002389175.1 Rhodospirillaceae bacterium UBA4479
AACAGCAATTCACCCATTAGGATGAACAAGGGTATTGAGGCCAGAGAAGTAGTTGTGGCCGTGTCGAGCACCGAATTTACGAACAATGGAAATCCGGCGGGGCCAATGACGAAATACACGCCCAGCAAAATCGCTGCCAGAAAGGCAAGAAAGATTGGAGCGCCCGACAAAAACAGAACGAAGAGGATCGCCATCCCCAAAATAAGCGTTGTGTACCATTCCATTAGTCTGCTTGCTCGCTTGCATCAATACCGCTAGCGCGGTGTTTAGGGGATAGATAAAGCAGCAGGTAAATTGCGCTTAACCCTAGCCCAAAAGTGATAAATGAAGACACCCACCATTGCGGAATTGGCACAATGGCAAGGGTTTGAATCCCACGGGTGAATTGCCGGATGTTTTCCTGCAAACTAACCCAAGCAGCGAAAGAGAGGCATAAGAAACCTAAGATGCTGATGATGACATGCAAAATGTTGGCGATGGGTTTTGGGGCGATGTCGACCAAAATCGTAACGGCAACATGGGCTTTATCTTTGGTGACGTGGGGCAGCGCAAGAAACGCTGATGCGCAAAGGGCATATGCCACAAAATCGCTGGCCCATGCTGTTGGTGATTGAAAAACATACCGCGAAACGACTTCGTAGATGTAGGAACAGACAATCATGGCAAGACCGGTTGCAGCGAGGACCAATGCCGCCAACGTCAGGAAGTCAACCACCTTTGTAACATTTGTGACAATCACGGTCATTTGGAGCCCTATTTACGTTTGTATTTGACTGAAAACAAAAAAATGCCCGGCCCCCATCAGGAGCCAGGCACAAGATCACTATAATTTACATGCCTTTTAAAGCAACAAAGTCCCGGAAGGCTTCGCCTGTTGCACCTGATGCTTCAACGGCCACTTCCATTGCACGATCTGCGAACAATGCATTTGCTTCTTCCAGTGTGTACCCAATGGAAGTTTTCTTTGCACCAGCCGCCATCATCGCTGCGTTTTCTTCTTCCAGAAGCGCATTGAAGATACCGATCGAGTTTTGTTCCAGCTTGTGACCCGCTTCCAGCATCGCTGTCTGCTGGGCTTCACTCAAGCCGTTCCATTTGTCTAAGTTCATCATGATCAAATAGGAAACTGTGCCAAACGCTGGCTCTGCCAGATAAGGTGTAACTTCGTGGAATTTGTAACCTACAGCGCCAACAGACGGCCATACCAGCCCATCAATTACGCCTTTTTCAGCTGCCGAATACAGCTCGCCAAACGGGATAACAACCGCTGTACCGCCTAAAGATCCTACAATTTTATTGTAGGATGGTAGGGCACGAATTTTTGTACCATTAAGTTTTTTGGTTTCATCCATTGGTTCTTTCAGGAAGAACCTGAACCCGGTTGTTGCTGTCGGTATTGACAAAACTTTGAGGTTTTGCGTTTCTTGATAGTGCGCATCAACCCAATTCCAAATGCCAGATGTGCGGCGTTTTTCGATGTCGCCGTTCACCGCATCTATAGCAGCTCCGACGCCCGTGTCACCTGTGTGGTAAAGTCCGTGCGTGTAGATGATGTCAAAGACACCAGCCGAGACTGGTTGAATTTGTTTGCCACCGGGCACAACTTCTGGCCCGCTTGGCGTAATGTTGATATTGCCGCCAGAGATTTCTTTGACCAGATCAATGTAACCATAAGCCATGTTGGCTGTGCCAGAGTGGTTGCTACCCCAAGCTGTCAACATTTTCAT
>DGNZ01000226.1 GCA_002389175.1 Rhodospirillaceae bacterium UBA4479
AATATGTGTTTCGAAATAGGCTTTAATGGGGAACCCGCCGACCTGTTCTGGGCCTGCATAACCGATTCCATCCAACGCATCAGCGACGGATACACCGTCCGCATCTGTCAGCGATAACGCGCCGTCCAAATCACGCACGCCTGCGAACACTCCGGATCCGATGCACCCAGCAGCAAATCGTGCGCCTTCTTCGTCAGTCCAATCGACGATATCAATCGGCGCATCTGTTTCTACGCCCGCATCATTCAGGGCGCGAACTACCTCTAGGCCTGCCATCACGCCATATGCGCCATCAAATTTCCCACCCAGGGGTTGGCTGTCGATGTGGCTACCTGTCATGACAGGCGCAGCATCTGGGTTGCGGCCTGGACGCCGGGCAAAGATATTACCAATGCGATCAATGCGGATGTCGCATCCAGCTTCTTTGGCCCATTCACAGAACAAATCGCGCGCTTGGCGGTCCAGTTCGGTCAAGGCGATGCGACCGACACCGCCCTTGGGTGTCGCACCGATTTTGGCCAGCGTCATCAGCGACTGCCATAATCGATCTGAATTCACATGGGCCAATTAAAGTGCGCCTTCGATCCAAAGCGCATTTCTGAATAAATCAGCGTCATGACCAACGCGCCCGATCACCTGCACACCGATGGGCATGCCGTTCGGGCCTGTCAGTTTGGGTAAGGTTACCGTTGGTGTTCCAAGCAAGGTCCAGAGTTTCTGGAAGATGGCATTCCCTGTGCTCTCGAGCCCAAGAGGGGCTTCGCCAGGTGCTGCGGGGGTGATGATGACATCCCAGTTATTAAACATTTGATTCACAGCGGCGGCGATGGTGTCGCGGAATTCTATCGCCTTGATGTAATCCTCGGACGAAATATCAAACGAATCCTTTGTCCGGCGAAGGGTTTCTGGATGCAATAGTTCGGGGGTGTCGCGGATATAATCGCCTAAGTTCACAATGATATTGGCCATCATCACCGTTACATGACAATCCAAGGCCTGATCAAAAATGCCCGTCATTTCGATTTCTTTTGCGCTACTGCCCAGCGTATCCACGACGCCAGCAAACAGATCTTCCATATAGGGTTCTGCGGCTGTCCACATAGGTCCTTTGACGAAGGCTATCCGGGGCGCTTCTGTCGGTGCACCTGCTTTGACCGCTGCCACCAAATTCCCATTTGGATGCGCACGCATGTCGAAATCAGCGGGATCAGGTTGCATCAAAACATCCCCAACCCGTGCGATATCTTCGAGAGAACGGGCATAAATGCCAGGATGATCGAGCGGACGCGCCAACGGCGACATACCTGCACGTGAGATGCAGCCAAACGTCGGTTTATAGCCGTATATCCCGCAAAACGATGCTGGACGGATCATGGATCCCCCGGTTTGCGAGCCAATGGACAATGGCACTTGGAAATCGGCGACACTCGCAGCAGAGCCGGACGACGAGCCACCAGGCGTACGCGTCGGGTCATGCGGGTTTTTGGTTTTCCCAGGGGCGGAAAGGGCAAATTCAGTGGTCACGGTCTTTCCCATGATCACAGCGCCCGCTTTGCGTAGAAGATGCGCAACCGTACTGTCCGTTGCAGGACGGCGCCCAGCATGAAGCCTGGAGCCATTCGCCGTCGGCATGTCCGACGTATCTAAAATATCCTTCAGCCCAATCGGCAGTCCGTGCAATGGGCCGAGGGTCTCTCCAGCAGCACGCTTGGCATCGGCAGCATCAGCAGCGCGGCGGGCGAGATCTGGATCTAGATGAATCCATGCACCGACAGCTTCATCACGTGCGTCTGATTGTTCCAGGCAGGCATCCACCAATTCACGTGATGTCAGAGTGCCATTTTCCATGGCTTTCAGGGCGTCGCTTGCAGTTTGTCGATTGGGGGATGTGTCGGGCACTGGTCATTCCTTATGATCGCGGGTAAGAACTATGTAGCTTATCAATACATCACGATGCCCGACTAGGGCATTGGTTCAAAAATCCACATATGCACTCATTTTAGAGTGGTTCATCAATCGGCGGAGTCACAATCATGTCAGCATCATCATACATCCCTGCGGCTCATGTAGACCAGGATTGGGCGCGGGTATCTCCTGCCGATGCCGGAATTGATCCCGAAAAACTGCAGGTAGCAATTTCATTCGCAGAGAATAACGAAAGCACATGGCCGCGTGACCTGGCCGATGCTGGCAGCGTGCCGGGCCTGACACAAATCGAACCCGAACCGTTGAATAAGTTTTTGGGCCCCTTGAAGCCACGTGGTGGCCCTGCCGGGTTATTGCTTCGCGGTGGAAAAATCGCTGCTGAATGGGGTGATCCATCGCGAGTCGATATGACATTCTCGATCGCCAAGAGCTATTTGGCGGTGCTGTGCGGATTGGCCGTCAAAGATGGCCTGATTGGCAGTATCGACGACACGATTTCTTCGACCATCGACATTCCCGAGTTTTCTGGTGACCATAACTCAAAGATCACATGGCGGCATTTGCTGACCCAAACCAGTGAATGGACCGGGACGTTATTTGATAAACCGGATCAGGTCGATCATTACCGCCAAGTGGGGGCGGGTAGCGATAATTCCCGCAAGGGTGAGCTTCGTCCCATCCAAGAACCAGGAACGTATTGGGAATACAACGATGTGCGTGTGAACGTGTTTTCGCTCGCATTGCTTCACACATTCAAAAAACCGCTTCCCGACGTTTTAAAAGAACGGATCATGGACCCCATTGGGGCATCCGATACATGGGTTTGGAACGGGTACGAGAATTCTACCGTGATGGTTGATGGCAAACCCATGACGTCTGTACCGGGAGGCACCCACTGGGGCGGCGGCATCCAGATCAACAGTTTTGATCATGCGCGCTTTGGCTTGTTGATCGCCAATGATGGCAAGTGGGGTGACCAACAATTACTGGATGCATCGTGGGTCGAGCAAATGCGTACGCCCATCGATATTTTTCCCGCGTATGGTTTTTTGTGGTGGCTCAATACCAATGGTGCTCATTATCCTGGCGCGCCAGAGACCAGTTTCTTTGCCCTGGGAGCTGGCAACAATCTGATTTGGATCGACCCGGCTTTGGATATTGTTGGTGTCATCCGCTGGATTGACCAGGAACCAACAGGGGACTTAATCAAGGCGTTCTCGGACGCCATTCAACCGTCATAGGCTGCTGCACGTGTCACAGATTGAGAGGATCAGCGATCAGGGAGCCTCACGGCAAGCCGATCTTCTGGCACTGAACAATGCGTATCAGAATGAAACGTCGTATCTCAGCGATGACGATTGGCGGCATCTGATATCTGAAGCGTACGACGCAACCTGCATCGGCACCCAAGGTTTCTTGATCACGTTTGATCCGTCAGCTGATTACGACAGCCCCAATTTCATCTGGTTTCAGAAGACGTATTCGGAATTTGTCTATGTGGACCGGATTGTGGTTGCAACATCGGCTCGTGGCCAAGGGATCGCCCGACAACTGTATGAACATCTGTTTGATGTCGTGAAACGCAATGGTATTGAACGGGTCGTATGCGAAGTTAACCTTGATCCACCAAACCCTGTTTCAGATGCATTTCACGCGCAACTTGGGTTTTCAGAAGTTGGGCGCGCAGAGCTAAAAGATCGTTCAAAAACAGTTCGTTACCTTTGTAAGTCTCTTTGACCTTAGTTAAGACGCATTGTTCCGTTTAACTCGCAACAATCCGTTACAAAATCTCACGCCCACGACATTTAGATTAGACATTCATTCGTTAAAACCTTGAGGCAACAGAAGGGCTTTCCCTTCCATCGTTTTAAGGAGCTTAAACATGTATCGCTTTTCCTTGGGGGCCGCCGCACTCGCCGCGACACTGATCGCAGGCACAATTGATGCGGACGCGCAGGGCAGAACGCCTGTCCCATTGGAAACAATGCCTGGTGCCAACGTACAGACTGTTCAACTGGCCAGCACCACAGGTGCCCCGGTTAACGTCGATGTGATCAGCGGCTGCGTTGATAACATCGCGATGTTCAAAATCGTCAACGTTGGCGAAGCATGGCCGCGCCTGGGTAAACTGCATGTTCTTCGTATTTCCGGTGATAGCATGAAAACGCTGTCCAAGCGTTCCATGCGCTTTGCCGCCGGACAGCAAGCATCGTTTCGTTTGAAAGATACCGGCACTGATACGCTCGCGGTCTTTGTTGAACCATCATGGTACGACCGCCCGTTTAAGTTCGATGCCGAAGTGACCTGCGGTTAAGGAATCTGGATCAGAAAGATGTCACGCATTCCCTCATTCATATTGGCTTCAATATTCGTCTTTGCGATGTCCGTCGCACAGGCAGCGTGTCCACAAATTCCTGAAAATAATGTTTGGGGTAAAGTCGGAAATGATGCGATCGCGCGCTATGTGGAGCAGCACGGCGGCAACGACTGGGCGGCATACGTCGCCAAATGGGAAAACCGTTTAGAGCGTGTGCAGGCGGTGGCGAAAAAGAATTCAGTCATTGTGTTTCATAAAAACGATCTGTGGTTACGCGGCGCGGACCTGGATCGTTATGTAAGGGATGTGCAGGAGAGGCTATCTGTGATGCGGTGTATGGCACACGCAGCGTCAGGCCAAACTGCACCGGGTGAGGCGCTAGTCAGGACTACGTTACCGGCAGACGGCACCTGAATACCCCCAGGGTCCGGGACTTTTTTAGTTCCGGGCGTCCCTAGGAAGGGCTCGGCTTCTGGTCGGGCCCTTCTGCTTTCTAAGATTTTTAGGCAATTAGCCTTCGGCCAGCGCCAGCAATTTATCAATACTGTCCTGTGTCAGGTTGCCACCGGTCAGCGCCGCCACTGTGCGTTTAGACGTATCGACTTTGTCAGCTAAGAACGCAGCGCTGGCGACAACGCCAGCCGCCTCGCCCAGTAACTTTCCGCGATTGAGGAGCGTCTTAAACGCCCGCCCGATATCCGCTTCGGACACCAATACGATATCGTCCATATATTCCTGAAGATGTGCAAAAGGGCGTGCGCCGGGGCGTCGAGCAGACAATCCGTCTGCGATACTGTCCCAATAGTCGATGGCTGTGGGCTCGCCGTTTTGACGCGATACATAGGCAGCGTTGGCGCGCTCGGGTTGAACCCCAATCACCTTCACGCCGGGGCGCATGTTTTTGATCGCCGCCGCCACGCCTCCTGCGACGCCACCCGACGAAACGGGAACCAATACCTGATCCATGTCTTCGAAGTCTTCGGCGATTTCCATGCCCAACGATGCGTGGCCGGCTGTGATCCAGTATTCTTCCCAGGTATCGATGGCGGTCATGCCACGTTCTTCGCCGACCTGTAAGACCATCGGCTGTCGATTGAGCGCATCATCGCAAAAGACAACCTCGGCGCCGTGATCGCGAGTCGCCTGGACCTTGTAGGGGCTGGTTTCATTCAGCATGACAACAACGATGGGGACATTCAGCAGGCGTCCGGCGTAGGCAAATGCCTGTGCGAAGTTCCCGCTTGATGTCAGAACGACGCCTTTTGATTTTTGATCATCACTTAGGCGATCAATCATCGTGAACGCGGCACGCACCTTATAGGCGCCGGTGACTTGCAGATTCTCGCACTTTACGAACAATCTTTCATCGCCGATCTCTGCGCCGCTACGTGAAATGGGTATAATGGGGGTGCGCCGAATGGCCGGGTGCAACCGGGCGCGGGCATCTTTGATATCTTCAAATGGAACTAAAAGCGACATCAGCGCGCTTAGAGGCCGAGGTTGAGGTTGGTTTCGTCCAGGCGGCCCATCGATAACAACAACTGATAGACGGCCAAACGCTCGTCGTAGAACGCAGATGTGTAGTTGATTTGCGCGTTGTTCACTTCATTCTCCGCATCAAGCACGTTGATGACCGTTTCTTTACCGGCCTCGCGCAACTTCTTGCGGCTCTCAAACACTTCGGATGCGATGTTGACCGCGTTCTCCAGCAACTCAAGCCGTTCACGCGCGGTCAGCAGGGCTTGCCAAGCAAGCTTTGATTGCTCAATCACTTTGCGGACGGTGAATTCGTGCTGATCTTTACTGGCGTGATAATCGAAAGCGGCCTGCGCCATGGAGCTGCGCGTGGAAAACCCGGTGAAGAGGTCCCAGCTACTGGTGACCACCAACGAATAGTCACGGCGCGTGCCAAGCGTGCCGTTGTTATGCTTTTCGTAGTTATAGATGCCCTCTAAGTCGACGGTTGGGAACAATTCGGACGCCACAGTGCGACGGCGTTCGCGTGCGACCTCAACGGTCGTTCCAGAGTTGCCGACAGCGGGGTTCTCAACGACGGCGATATCAATCGATTTGTTCAACTCGCTCGGCACCAATTCAATCGGTGGCTCGGGGTCGAGCATGGCTTCCATGTCTGGTGGATGGCCATACACTTGCGTATAGCGGCTGATGGCATCTTCGAGTGCGCCTTCGAAATTGACGCGACGTTCTTTGGCAATTTGTAATCGTGACTTGGCTTGTAGTACGTCCACCGCAACACCCGAACCCCGTTGCACACGTTCGTCTTCCAAGTTCAACTGACGCTGGATAGTCGCTTCGTTTTCAAGTGCTAGTTCGATCAGGCGGCGTTGTCGCAGCACATCGATATAAAGCTGGACGCCTTCGAAAATCGTGTTTTGGCGTGTGCCTTCGAGCGAGATGCTGGCGAGTTCTCGGTTGAGTCGCGCCGTCCGCACTGCAGATGCGCTTGCATATCCGCTAAATAAATTCTGCGTCACTGTTAGCGATGCAGTATTTCGGGTTCTCCCAAAGGCATCACCCTGTGGGGCGTTGCCAGAACGTGCGGAAGGGCTATCGATGTTCTCGTAGCCCAAATCCGAGGATAAATTAACCGAGGGGTAAAAATCAGAGAGTGCGGACTTGATGCCTTGCCGTGATGATTGCAGACCTTTTTCCGCCGCCTTGATTTGCGGATGATTGTTCAACAATCCCGTCAATTCGATCTCAAGCGGATTGGCAGTGACTGGCGTGGCGGCCACTATAACGGTAAGCGCAGCAACACCTTGTAAAACCCATCTGATCTTTGGTAGACGCCGAACCGCCAAATCGTATGCTCCCGCATAACATGCCCGACCCAATGGGCCGCGAGTCGTTTCTTTTATCAAAATACCGTCTTAACGGAATCGGTACAAGAAGCGCGCACGCCAAAATGACTTGAAAATGTCCCATATTCAGGCGTTTTTCGTGGGGTTTTCAGGATTCTTGACTATTTCGCCCCAAAGCCGCCGCCGCCAGGTGTTTCGATCACGAAGACATCACCAGGTGCCATCTCGGTTTCGTCGTTCCCGCGCAGTTGATCCACGGTGCCGTCGGTCCGCACCACGGTGTTGTTCCCGCGCTTGCCAGGGCCACCCCCCTTCAATCCATAGGGGTCGGTATGTCGATGACTGGACAGGATGGTTGCGGTCATGCCCTCCAAGAAGCGCATCTTTCGAACAACGCCGGCACCGCCTGTATGGGCACCTTCACCACCAGACCCACGCCGGATCGAGAATTCCTCGACACGGACTGGGAAACGATTTTCCAAGACTTCAATATCGGTCAAACGCGTGTTGGTCATGTGGGAATGAACGGCGTCGGTCCCGTCAAAATCTGGTCCAGCACCCGTGCCGCCGCAGATGGTTTCGTAGTTCTGATACACATCGTTGCCATAGACAAAGTTGTTCATTGTCCCCTGCGCCGAGGCAATCACGCCCAGTGCGCCATAAAGCGTATCGGTGATGCACTGGGAAACTTCGGTATTCCCTGCGATCACAGCCGCCGGATATTCAGGGCTGATGATGGATTTCTTGGGCACCTTGATCTTCAACGGCTTCAAGCAACCTTCGTTCAATGGAATTTCATCATCGACGAGTGTGCGGAATACATACAGCACTGCCGCTTTGCACACGGCCAACGGCGCATTGTAATTATGATTGCCCTGCGGCGATGTGCCGGTGAAGTCGATAAGCGCTTCACGCGCCGCTTTATCGACGGAGATCTTCACTTGGATCGTATCGCCATTGTCCATCGGGTACGTGAATTCACAGTCCGATAATACGTCCAAGACACGCCGGACGGATTCTTCTGCGTTGTCCTGGACATGCCCCATGTAGGCATGGACGACATCCAAGCCAAAATGATCGATCATTTTGCGTAGTTCGCGCACACCGGTCTCGTTGGCTGCGATTTGAGCGATCAAGTCCGCCATGTTTTGCGATGGATTGCGGCATGGATATTGGCCTGAACCCAGAAGCTCGTATGTTTCCTTCTCCCGCAATCGACCTTCTTCGACCAATAAGAAATTATCGATCAGCACACCTTCTTCATGAATGCTTGTCGAATCAGGAGGTGCGGAACCAGGGGTTCTGCCGCCGATATCGGCTTGGTGACCACGCGATCCGACATAGAACAAGATGTCCTTACCGTCGTTATCGAATACAGGCGTGATGATGGTGACGTCGGGCAAGTGGGTGCCGCCGTTGTACGGGGCATTCAATGCATAGACGTTTCCGGGTTTTATGGTATCGGCATTCTCGCGGATGACTGTCTTGATGCTCTCACCCATCGATCCCAGATGAATTGGCATATGCGGTGCGTTAGCAACCAAATTGCCGACGATGTCAAAAATGGCGCAGCTGAAATCCAGACGTTCTTTGATGTTCACGGAATAGGCCGTATTCGCCAATGTCGCCCCCATCTGTTCGGCGATGGACATGAACAGGTTATTGAAAACTTCAAGCAGCACAGGATCAGCTTTGGTGCCAATGGCATATATCTGAGGGCGCTCTTTGATGCGCTTCAAGATCATATGACCGCGATTGTTCATGCTGGCCTGCCAATCAGGCTCAACAATCGTGGTGCCGGTATCTTCGGCAATGATGGCCGGGCCCGTAATGGAATCGCCTGGGAAGAATGAGTCCCGCGAATAAACAGGTGTCTCGTGATTTTTTCCATCTGAATGCATTGTTACAGATGATATGGGTTGTATGGCGCTTCTGTTTGCGACGTCTTCGATCTCGGGATCAATGGTTGATTCAGTTATGCCCACAGCTTCGATGGCAAGGGCTTCAACGACAAGCTTGCGACCTTCGGGGACAAAGCCAAACCGTTGGCGGTGAAGCGCTTCGAAGTTTTCTTTCATCGTTGCAGCATCGGCTAAATCGACAACGATGACGCTATCCGTGCCGTCATAGCGCAAATGAATGCGACGGTAGACATCGATTTTTTCATCGCCAAGACCTTGAGCGGAAACCTCTTTGACTGCGTCTTTTGCCATGTCATCCAGGGTTGCGTTCAGTGACACCAAGGCTTCATCGGTCAGGTCCGCTTGCGCCGTTTGTTCACGAAGTGCGCGAATGTCGGCAAGGCCCATACCGTATGCCGACAGCACGCCAGCGAATTGATGCAGAAGGACGGTTTTCATTCCCAATGCGTCGGCAACAAGACATGCATGTTGCCCACCAGCACCACCGAAACTGTTCAGCACGTATTCGGTGACATCGTAACCGCGCTGCACGGAAATCTGTTTGATCGCATTTGCCATGTTCTCGATGGCGATGGTCAAGAAACCCTCTGCGACGTCTTCGGGGCTGCGTTTTTCTTCGCCCGTGGCGTCTGCTATTTGTTGTGCTAAATCGGCGAATTTCTGTCGAACAACATCAGCGTCCAGACGTTCATCGGCGTTCGGGCCGAAAACGGATGGGAAGAATTCCGGCTGAATTTTGCCCAACATCACATTGCAGTCGGTCACTGCTAAGGGACCGCCACGGCGATAACACGCGGGGCCTGGGTTTGCGCCAGCACTTTCAGGGCCGACGCGGAATCGTGCCCCATCGAACTGTAAGATCGAACCGCCACCTGCGGCGACTGTGTGGATGTGCATCATCGGTGCGCGCATGCGTACACCTGCGACCACGGTTTCCAAAGTGCGTTCGTATTCGCCATCAAAGTGCGCGACGTCGGTGGACGTGCCACCCATATCGAAGCCAATGATTTTTTCGAATCTGGCCATCTGCGCGGTCCGGACCATGCCGACAACGCCGCCCGCGGGCCCGGATAAAATACTATCTTTGCCCTGGAAGATTTTTGCGTCCGTCAGCCCACCATTGGATTGCATGAACATCAGGCGCGGTCCTACTGCACCGTCGGCCTCTAGGTCTGCGGCCACCCGATCAACATAGCGCCGAAGGATTGGTGATAAATACGCATCGACCACAGTGGTATCACCGCGCGAAACCAACTTGATCAGCGGACTGACCGTGTGTGAAACAGAGATTTGTGTAAACCCTATCTCTTTGGCGATTTCGCCAGCACGTTGTTCGTGATCGTTGTGTCTGTAGCCATGCATGAAAGCGATCGCGACCGAGCGTATCCCATCGTCATAGGCCTTTTGCAGATCGTTCCGAAGTTGATCTTCTTGTAATGGTTTCAGTACATCGCCTTCAGCGGAAACACGTTCGTCGGCTTCGATGACTTGTTCATAAACCAACTCGGGTAATTTGATGTGCATGTCGAACAGGCGTGGCCGATTTTGATATCCGATCCGCAAGACGTCACCAAATCCGGATGTGATGACCAATAGGGTGCGGTCACCTTTGCGTTCAAGAAGGGCATTGGTCGCCACTGTGGTGCCCATTTTAACGGATTCAACAGTGCCCGGCGGGATCGGCACGCCACTCTCTAGTCCTAAGAGATCACGAATACCTTGCAGGGCTGCGTCCTCGTACTGTTCAGGGTTTTCTGATAGCAGTTTATGGGTGACCAACTCACCATCGGGGTTCTTCGCCACCAAGTCTGTGAAGGTGCCACCACGATCTATCCAAATTTGCCACATTTGTAGTGTCTCCTTTGCCGGATCAGATATTAATTAAAACGGATCTCAATAAAATTGGTTAGGAAGCCATAAGGCCATTTGTGGCCAGGCGAGAAGCAGTGCGATCATCGCGAACATGGCGACGGCAAAAGGTAAAATACCGATCATCACGTCGTTCATGCTGCCCGATTTTCGAATGCCTTGGACCACATATAGGTTAATGCCAATGGGCGGCGTGATCAGTGCTGTTTCCAACAAGACCATCAGCAAGATGCCGAACCAAACGGGATCAAATCCCAGTGCCACCACAATCGGCGTAATCAATGGGGCTGTGGTCAGCAACATGGATAAGGTTTCCATGAAGCACCCCAGCACGATGTAGAAGGCTACAATCATGAGCATGGTTTGCATCGGTGTCAGACCCAAGGTGGTGACGAATTCTGCCAACGCCTGGGTGACGCCAAGGGCACCCAAAATAAAGTTCAAGAAGATCGCCGCCAGAATGATCAACATGATCATGGCGGTGGTGCGCATGGTGCCTTCGATAGCGCGTTTCAGCATCGCGGTTGTCAGCGCTTTGTTCCAGGCCGCAAGTCCGAGTGCCGCCATCACGCCAAGTGCAGCTGCCTCGGTCGGTGTTGCGATGCCTGCATAGATTGAGCCGACAACGACGGCGAAAATGCCGAGAGGTGGCAGCAATCCTGGCAGCGATGCGACCTTATCATCCCAGGTTGATTTAACCTTTGTGCCACCCCATGACCGGCGATAAAGACACGCGATGATCACGGTGAGCATGAACAATCCGGCCAACATGACGCCAGGAATAAAGCCCGCTAAGTAAAGTTCAGGAACGGATGTGTCCGTCAACAAGCCATAAATAATCAGGTTAATGGATGGCGGAATAAGAATACCTAGGGTTCCGCCTGCCGCGACGGTACCGAGGAATAGACGCTCGTTATAACCGCGTTTTTCAACTTCGGGCATGGCCACGGTGCCGATGGTGGCAGCCGTTGCGACGCTTGAACCTGACGTCGCTGCGAACAGTGCACACGCACCAATGTTGGAATGCATCAATCCGCCGGGCAACCAGCCCAGCCATTGCACCATGCCGTTGTACATACGTTCGGTAATGCCGGACCTCAGCAGCAATTCACCCAATAAAATGAACATCGGGATCGCGACCAAAAGGAACTCGGTCGAGTTTTGCCAAGCGATATCGCCAATGGCCAAATGCAGCGGCATGATCGAATGGAAGTATGACATAAACAACGCCAGCCACCCGAGAGATGCGGCGATGGGAACGCTGAGGGCGAGAAGTCCTAATAGGACGAGAAGCGCATGGAACAACATGTCAGATTTCGTCCTTAATTTGTTCGTCGACGGTGGGGATGCCGAGACGCTCGCTCACTGAGCGCCAGTCCCTTTTGAAAATCCCAATCAATCCTGTGATGATCAGGACGGTGCCCGTAATGACGGCGAATACCATGCCCGAGAACCAAAGCGTCTGCGGGATCGCGAGTGGCGTGCGCAGCGGCGTAATGGCGCGCGAGCCATATTCGTATGTATCTGACAACAAAAATCCAGCACGCCATGCCACGTAACCGATAAAGCCGACGAGTAAGATCATGCCGAACACATCAAGGAACGCACGGATCGGTGCAGGCATGTGTTGATAGGCCGCATCAATGCGAATGTTCGAACGATGGATCAACGCGTAAGACAACGACAGCATGATCGATGATCCGAATGCATATCCTGTGATTTCGTCGGCCCCGGCCATCGATATCCCGAAGATTTTTCTCATAAACACATCGACGGTCACAATCGCAGCCGCCAATATTAATAATCCACCGGAAAGCCAGACAACCCTGAGGGAAATGCCCTCAAGTCCCGTCAATAATTTGTCGAAAAATGCCATGGTGTGTACCGATGCAATAAATGAATGAATAAACAAATTGGCCGGAGATCAATGTGATCCCCGGCCTTTTTGGAACGCTTATTTAGCAGCTGCTTTTAGGCCAAGAATAGGACCAACGACTTTGTTCCAGTCGTCAGCACACTCTTTGCCGCAACGCTCTGCCCAACGGGCGAGAACGACGTCTTCTGCGATTTTATCGCGTGCTTTCAAGTCATCTGCGGATGGCTCAACCCGTTTCATGTTTGCGGGTTCGCCAAGCTCACATGCCCCGCCTGTGATGCAGGAAACGGCCATCGCGTCTTCACGCTCGGTTTCTGCCCACATGCGATCTGTCAGCGCAGCAATTTCTGTTTCAAGAGTTGTCTGCTGTGCTTTTGAAAGGCTGTTCCATTTTTTCATGTTCATCGCACCGAACGATGTACCCCAACCAACACGCATTGTGTAAGCGTGGGTTGCAGCTTGGAACCATTTTGCGTTGTAAGCAGGTGATGTGCCGGTGATGCCACAATCTACGACGCCTTTTTCAAGGGCCGGGACAACTTCAGCAAATGGCACGGTGACACTGCTACCGCCGACGCCTTCGACGAAATCACCCAATGTCGTTGAATAGACACGGATTTTCTTACCTTTAAGATCAGCCATGCTGTTTACTTCGGCGTTGCACCAGAGCATTTGGCTCGGGAACGTATAAAGCTGAAGCAGTTTAGCATCGTAAATTTCTTCGAATGCTTTGGCCAAAATTGGGAAGTAAGCTTCTGTCACTTTGCGCTGTGTTTTGATGTCCTGAACGAGAGAAGATAAATCCACCCCTTCGAATACAGCATTTTCAGCAGCAACGTAGCCGATCAGGCCATGCGCGTAATCAAAAACACCAAGCTTCAAAAGGCGCATGATTTCAAACCCTTTAAGGCCGAGATCAGTTTGCGGCTTAGCTTCACCTTGGATGGATCCGCCAGAAGCTTTTGCGATCACTTCATTCCAGAAGGGACCTTCGTGTTTTTTGAAGTTAGATAGGTTGCCCCAAGTACCGACAGCCTTAACGACGGCTGTTTTGTCTTGGGCGTCAGCTACAGGCGCGAATGTAAGCGCAAGTGCTGCAATACCAGCCGCGAGGCCAGCTTTAAAAGATACACGCATTATAAAATCTCCCTTGTTGTCGTGTTCTTGTGTTGTTTTGAGTCTGTGGCCCATGCTGGCACATCAGTGACCAACATACTACCGGGCGCATGAGTTATGCAGATCGCAGGGCGCGCCGACCTGATTGCGTTTTGTGGGGTGACCCCACATGCCCAAAAGACGGGGACTTCGCCGTCCTTGAATACTGTAGGATCGCCAAAATCTGGGGTGCTGATATCCGTGATTCCGATTTCTGCAGGGTCGCCGACATGTACGGGCGCACCGTGTGCATGCGGAAACCGAGCGCATATAGCGCTGGCGCGGACGGCATCGGAAACGGAAAGTGGACGCATCGATACGACCGTGCCACCTTCGAACGGGCCTGCGCGTTCTGTTTCTATATTTGTGATGAACATGCTGACCGTTTTATTTTCTTCGATATGTCTGAGGTTAATGCCTTCGGACATCAATGCGTCTTCGAATGTAAATGAACACCCCAATGCAAAAGCGACATAGTCGTCGCGCCAAAGTTCAGTGATGTTAGCGACTTCGTCGACCAATTGACCGTGTTCGTAAATCCGATAACGCGGCACGTCGGTACGAATATCAATGTCGTCCCCCAATGTATGCATCATCGGATTGCCAGTATCGGACATGCCAATCAGCGGGCAAGGCTGGGGGTTGCGTTGGCAGAAACGGGCAAAATCTAGGGCCAGTGCTTCTGGTAAGATCGCGACATTCCCTTGCAACATGCCAGGGCCAATGCCTGCGGTATGGCCGGTATAAGCACCGCTACGGAAATGCGGACGCGCATCTTTAATGCTTTTGCCACGCAATTCTTCGAAACTAATAGAATTTGAAAACTCGGGCTTAAGTGCCGCGCTCGTCCCCATCGTATATCCCCTGCTCATATCCGTTTTCGGATTATGGGCGATCTAACCAGAGGACTCGATATAGAGTCGAATTTATTATTTTTAGGGTATACTATAAAAATAATTTATGATGCATTGTTGAGGCCTCTTTATTATGAACCTACGTCAGTTGGAAACCTACCTTTGGGTGGCGAAACTGGGCAGTTTTTCAAGGACGGCTGAAAAGCTATTTACGACACAGCCCGCAATTTCGAGCCGGATCGCTAGCCTCGAAAATGAGTTACATGTCACATTATTTGAACGTGACGCGGGCAGTGTCAGATTGACGGCGTCGGGGCGTTCGCTTTTGCCCATGGCCGAAGAAGCGCTGGGCGCGGTCGCAGAGATGCGTGAACGCGCAGGAGCACCGGCAGAGGTTTCCGGATTGTTGCGGCTGGGGGTCTCCGAGACAATTGTCCAATCGTGGTTGCCTGAATTATTGGCACAACTCCGCGCGATTTATCCGGCACTTGATGTTGAAATCTCCATTGATGTTACAGCTAATCTAAGAAATGAATTGGTGGACCACGCGCTCGACCTCGCATTCCTGATGGGGCCTGTTTCAGAATACACAGTTACCAATGTAACGCTCTGCGACTTTCCATTGATATGGGCCATGCGACCGCCGATTAAGGGGCGCAAAAAGATAAAGATGTCGTTACGCGATATGCTCCGGTTCCCCATTCTGACTTTTCCTCGGAACACACGGCCGTATTCAGAGATCAATGAGGTTTTTAGGGCTCGAACCGGATCGGCACCCCGCATTTTCCCATCGTCATCATTGAATGCCGGTCAACGGATGGCAGAACGCGGTGTAGGCATTGCAACAGTCCCAGCTGCATTGGTTGCGGACGCCTTGGCGGATGGTCGATTGGCCGAGGTCGAGACAGATTGGAACCCGACACCGCTAAAGTTCACGGCGTCATATATCAGTGACCCCGCCAGACCGATTATTGGAAAGGTGGCGGATTTAGCAAGAAAAGTAGCGGATCCAACACGATATACAGCGGCATACACTTGACGGATTGATGGTCCGCTTCTAGGTGATTTTATAACAAAGGAGAGGCATATGACGTCGAACGCAAAAAAACTCGTATATTTTGAAAACTGGTGTGACCCGGTCGCCGAAGAAATTCTGAACGCGGCACCTGGCATCGAACTTATCCGTCTGACCCAAGATCAGGATGAAGATACCGTTTTTGAAGTGATGCGAGAGGCACACGGTTATCAAATGTTGGCAAAGACAGAAATGCAGGTCCGCTGGCGACCGAACCGCGCGTTCATCGAAAAATGTCCCAATCTTTTAGCCATAGCATCTTTGGGTGCGGGTTATGATGCGTGCGATGATGCGGCATGTACCGAACACGGCATCATGGTGGTCAACAATTCAGGCGCCAACTCAGACAGTGTGGCGCAACACGCCATTGGCATGCTGTTGGCGCTTTCCAAAAACATGATCAGGCACGACCGTATGATGCGCGAAGCGCCTGGCCTTGATCGGATGACGTATCCTGGGCTTGAGACCACAGATAAAACCCTTGGTATTATCGGGCTTGGAAACATCGGGCGACGCACCGCCAAAATCGCGCGCCATGCATTAGACCTGAACGTCATCGCTTATGATCCCTATATTTCTGATCAAGACTTTGCGGATCGAAATGCTGAAAAGGCGAGCTTTGAGGATGTGTTTAAAAATTCTGATTACATATCGGTGCATTGCCCGCTGACAGACGAGACACGTGGCATGATCGGCGCTGAGGCTTTCGCGATGATGAAACCCAGCGCATATTTTATTACCACAGCACGGGGGGGCATACATGACGAGGCGGCATTGGTTGCAGCACTCGCTGCCAAGCAAATGGATGGGGCCGGTGTTGATGTATTCGATCAGGAACCACCAGGACCTGGGCATCCGCTGATGCAGTTCCAAAACGTCCTCATGACTCCACATGCTGCAGGCATCACCGATGTGTGCAATCATAAGATGGCAAAGTGGGGCGCGGAACAATGGATCGAGATTTTAAACGGTCGCCGCCCACCCCGATTGGTGAACCCGACGTGCTGGGATGCGTATGTCGAACGTCATACAAAAGTGACGGGACAAGCGCCGAGCAGTTAATTTGAGGAGGGCGTCGATCTAATGGCTGATGATGACCAGCGCTCGGCGCCTCGCTACGCTATTGATGCGCCTGTAAAAGGATCTGTTGATTCAGAGCCTTTCGAAGGCCGCTTAAAGGATGTATCTGCGACGGGGGCTGCTGTCGTTGGAATGGGCGACGTTGGGTACGACAATTTTCAGTTTGTATCGTTGCACATGGAAGGGATCGGCAATTTCTCTGGTCAAATCCAGCGTAAGATCCCAGATGGCTTTGCCTTGCAGTTCAGCGAAGAAGACGAAGAAGAAAAACGAAAGCTAGAAGAGGCCGCTCGTGCCGCGATGGGGTCCCGACCGATATACGGCTGACAACTAACGTTGATGTGCTCGCTTTTAGAACAGTGCAGCTAAGCTATCGGTTATCAAAGTGAAAATGACGTAGCCAGCGATCGCAATGCCAAACCCAGTGCCCAGGGCTGCGCCAATTGTCTCACTGATGATACTCGTTACATTCTTGCTCATGGTCGCCTCCATTTTCCTACTGTTTGAACAGATCGGCCTTCAAGCATTCTGCTCGGGGCCTTTATGGTTTCTGGATGTTAACCATTAAATGGCAAAGCAATGCCTGCGTCTGTGACGGGGCGCACATACCTAAAATTTTATGTATTCACTCGTTGCAGATGTTTTGGACAGCTTGCCAATCGAACTTGGATAATGCGCGGCCATTGGCTTGCGATAGCCGCCGGATTTCCTCAGCGCGATTCGTGCCGCTGGGGTGTGTGCTCAGGAATTCCGGAATTACCGCCGCAAGGCCATCTGATTTTGATAGCCGAGATAAGAAATCCGCCAGCGGTCGGGCGGTTAATCCCAATTGATTAAGTGCAGTGACGGCCAAAATATCAGATGCAGCCTCCGCATCACGGCTATAACCACTTTCAATCACGGTGGACCCTACGCCACTTATGACCGTGCCACCAAACACATCGCCAACCAACAGGCTGATCAACAAAGCCGTCCCCGTTTGTTTCAAAGAGACCTGCAACGGGTCGCGTCGAACCACGTGGGCAATTTCATGGGCGAGGACACCAATAACTTCATCGCCTGATTTCGCATCGTCGATTAGTCCCGATAACAAGATCACCTGCCCACCCGGCAGTGCGAAAGCATTCGGCACCGCGATTTTGATCACGGTGATGTTTATGGGAAAGGGGCTTTCCATTAAATTGGCAATTTCGTCAGCGCGTTTTTGCAGGACACGCAGGCCTGCATCGGCCTTGCAGATAAACCCTTCGCCTTCTGGTCGTGTGCCTTCGAGGACGTCGACAATTTGGTCTCGGGACTGCAAACCGATTTTCTGTTCAAACGAAATGGGGATCAGTTGAACCACTGTACTCGCCAGATTTGGGATCAAGACAAGGAATATGCCGATAATCGAAGCGATCGCGAATGCAATTGCACCTAACCAAATCGGCCAACGTGTCGTGGGATTGTCACCTTTCTTTAGGTTCGGACATTTGTGGATAAGCCA
Organism: Rhodospirillaceae bacterium UBA4479; assembly: GCA_002389175.1. GTDB lineage: Bacteria > Pseudomonadota > Alphaproteobacteria > Rhodospirillales > Casp-alpha2 > UBA4479. Next base: position 18,383 of record DGNZ01000226.1, read on the forward strand.
ATCGCCATCGTCATCATTGGCCAGCGTCAGTCGGGCGTCAGAGCCGGCGGCCCGAAACCGTTGACCCGAAGTGCTATCAGCGACCCTGATGTCATCATACGCCCACGTCGCCAAAGTTGTTTCGCCCGATTGGATGACCAGCGCTGTGTTGGCGTCGATGCATTGCACATCATGACGGATAGCAGTCTTACCGTCGTTGTATGTTGCCAGATAAGCCATTCAATTTTCTTATTTATTGCCAGCGAAACGTTGAGAATAATCCGAGACTATTGGATTCCCGCCTACGCGGGAATGACAAAAGAGAACGCGGGCAATGGTATCTCCCGTCATTCTCGCGTAGGCGGGAATCTATTTTCGGAGAAAGTTATTTTTACAGCCCCCCAATATCGAGTGCATCAGCCAGCCCTTCGCCGGTTTTCTGTGTCTCCGCAGCAGATTGCATAACTTTTCCAAGCGCTGCCGGATTGGTGATTGTTGCGGTGATGAATAACTGCTTCACCAATTCGAATGTAAAAATCAATGTCCAGGCTATGGGCAAAAGAATAAATGTTGCGAACATTGCTGCGATTAAAATGACGATAAATTCCTTGCCGCCTGTTCCCGGTTCGAAGGTGAATAGCATTCCAAAAATGCCCGCCGGGACTGCGAACACGCAAATGGCGAGTGCCGCAAATGCCAACAAACGACCAAAGGGTAGGCGAGATATAATTGTTGCCTCGCCCAAGGACATGCCGGAAATTTGGTAGCGGGCAAGATCAAGGTTAAACCAAAACCATGCAATCAGAGTGATCAAGTATGCGAATCCTGTCAGTAGAAAAACCCAGGGAGCGAATAAATTTACCAGTACGACTTTTGTGGACTGCTGATCTCCGTTCGCGGCGGCAACATCCAATGCCGCGGCGTCAAAAAAGAATAGGAAGTAAGAACCGAAGCCAATAATGATCGCCCACATTGGGGCCATCACGATCAACCACGACGGGAGCATATCGCGCCCCATGCCGTTAAACGACGTAACAGTAGTGCCGACACGTGTATGCGTGATCTGGTATCGCCACAATTCAACCGCCATCCAAGGAAACGCGATGCCAAGAGTCAGAATAGTTAGGACTGTCCAGCCAACACTGATTTTAAGAAATGTCCAGGTTGAGCCATCTAATCCAAGACGTATGCCGCGCCATGTCGTGCGGCTCATGCGATAGCGCCATGCCCGGTAAAACCCTACTTGTATCAGTGCGAACAGAACTAGGTAATATAAAACCTCAAGCCCGACATGCAGGTAGAAGTAGTCAGGCGGCACCAGAAACTGGATCAGATTATAGACAAGGCCAAGCGGGAATAAGATCGCGATGACGATCAGAAATCCTAATAATAACTCGGACGCTTTTCCGGTGTACTCAAGCGGGTCGCCCATAAAGCGAATATTAGACCAAATGAAACGGCGCACATTGGTCTTGGCCCAAAACCGATAGATGCCGAGTGTGATAACGGTGAGGAATAAGTTGATCAGTAGAAGTTTACAAAACGGTCCGCGATGTCCCGTGAACTGAAATGTTTCCATGTCGCTCTGGTCGGCGATTTCTTCTGTAACCATTGACTATCCCCCGACCTGCGCTAGACCATTGATAAATGACATTCTCCCTTCATCATCGATGCACCATTAGGTGGCAATTCGCGAGTTCATATACTCGCATTATTGAACAGACTGGGCGTCCCATTATCAGGCATTGTCGATGATGGGTATGGTCACCAGGTCCCTGGTTTTTCTTGGTCGATTTGCACCCCAAGCGATGGCTCTTGGGGTTTTCATCGGATTGCTGGCTCCATGGCTGACAGATTTATTGCGACCACTTTTATCTACTGCGGTATGGTTATTGTTGGTGCTGTCTTTGCTGCGGGTCGATGTGGATGCCGTGATCACCCGCTTGAAACGTCCGATGTTGCCGATATCCGTAACCCTTTGGATGTTGATTGCTTCGCCCATCATTGTCGCAGGAATTTTGACATTATTCGATTTCAGGCCGGGGGTTGAGGCCGGGATGATCCTGTCCGCCGCATCGTCGGCACTGTTTTCAACGCCTGTCCTTGGCGTGATGTTTGGATTGAACGGTGCCTTACTGCTGGTTGTGTTGGTTGCAGGAACGTTGTTGGTGCCGATTACGCTGCCAATGATCGCGTTGTTCCTGCTGGGCTTCGACATGGGGGCTGATCCATTCGACTTACTCGTCCGCATGTCTGCCCTTGTGACCAGTGCGGTTATTGCGGCGTTCGTCCTGAAGCATATGATCGGCAAAGAAGCCCTCGCAAAATATTCATATGTTATGGACGGCTGGGCCGTTGTCTTATTGATCATTTTCGCTATCGCCATCATGCAGGGGCTAACGGCCCGTATCATCGAGGCCCCCTTGGATTCCTTGGTGGTCACAGGTTTGTCATTTGCCACTTACGGCGGATTGATGGTTCTTAGTGCCCTATGCTTTCTGGTCGTGGCACCAAAAATTGGGCGCCAGGGATTGGTCAGCGTTAGCTTTATCAGTGGAACACGAAACCTTGCCATAATCCTGGCGGTTTTGCCGCCGAATGTGGACCCGGATATCCTGCTGTTCTTTGCGGTTGGGCAGTTTCCTATCTACATTATGCCGCTGGTACTGCGGCCCGTAATCCATCGGTTATTGGGGAAGTCTCAGGGGTGAGACACAGTCGGGGCCAACTCGAAAGGCCTGGAGAAGAATGAATGCGAACGTGGAAGTTTTGGCGCCGTCTCGTCGTTATCTTTTTGTTGGTGATCGGTGGGTCTGCAATGACGGCGTTTGATCGCCATCAAGTTCATGCGGACTGGTGGTCTGCAAGTCGAGAGCCGACTGGCATTGCGCCGAACCCTGCGACAGTGAAAGAGCCGATCATTCAAGTGTATGCCGCACGCGCCTATAACTGGCGTGGATATTTTGGTGTTCACACCTGGATTGCCGTGAAGGCAAAGGATGCGCCGCGCTTCACCATTTATGAAGTGTTTGGCTGGCGCGCCTATCGCGGTGGCGATGCGGTTGTGGTTTCGTCGCGCGCCCCTGATTCACGTTGGTACGGTGCAGAACCGACACTGCTTGCCGAAGTTCGTGGCGACAATGTAAATGAAATGATTGATCGGGTTGATGCTGCCGCAAGGAGTTATCCGTACAAGAATTCGTATACCGTTTGGCCCGGACCGAATTCCAATACGTTCACCGCCCACGTGGCGCGGGCGGTCCCAGAATTGAAACTTGATCTGCCGCCGACGGCGATCGGAAAGGATTACATTCCGGGTGGCGGTATAATCGCTGCAGCACCCAGTGGAACCGGTTATCAGTTTTCGCTATTTGGTTTGTTCGGCGTAATGGCTGCAGCCGAAGAAGGGTTGGAGTTAAATTTCCTGGGCCTCACATTTGGTATCGACTTTTTGTCGCCCGCGATCAAACTGCCGTTGGCAGGGCGTGTGGGATTTGAGAACACCGCGCCACAAGGTTAAGTAAGCCACAGGATAAAAGCATGAGTATTTGGGGCAAAGTTATTGGTGGGGTCACTGGGTTCGCGGTTGGCGGACCCATTGGGGCAATTATTGGGGCCGTCGCCGGTCACCATGTCCTGGATAAGAATAAATCCGCTGTCGGAAAAATCGGCAATGAAGAACGCCAGATTGTATTTACAACGGCGGTGATTATTTTATCGGCAAAGATGGCCAAGGCCGACGGGCAAGTGACCCGCGAAGAGGTCGATGCCTTCAAAGAGGTTTTTCATATTCCACCTGGCGAAGCACAAGCGGTCGGCCAAATTTTTGATCAGGCCAAGGCAAGTTCTGATGGCTACGAGCCGTATGCAGAGCAAATTGGCCAAATGTTTGCGGGCGAGTGGAACGTCCTCGAACAACTCCTTGGCGCATTATTCCATATTGCCAAAGCCGATGGCCATATCCATCCAGAAGAAGTCCGATATCTGCACGGTGTGGCGCTATTGTTCGGGTTTTCGGATCGTGATTTCCAACGCATTCAAACCATCCATTTAGCGGGATGGGGTGGGGAAGGTGGCCGAGCGGCTAAGGCGGACGATGCATACGAGATTTTAGGTGTTAGTGCTGATACGTCAGATGATGATGTTAAGACTGCTTACCGAAACCTGGTTCGCGAAAATCATCCCGATGTTTTGATGGCCAAGGGGATGCCGCAGGAATTTATTGACCTTGCGAACGATAAACTAGCGACTATCAATGACGCCTATGACCGCATTAAAAAACAACGCGGTTTCAATTAACAAAGTTCATCGTCGCGCGCTCAGCGTTTCGTGACTGTAACCTGAAAGTATTATCGACATGCCGCTGATTGGGGTGCTGGCAGCGTTGACGACAGTGGTCTTGTGGGGCGCTAATTTTATTGCTGTGAAAGTGGCGATAACAGAAGTGCCCCCGTTGTTTGTATCGGGCATGCGGTTTGTGGTGTTGACCATTTTGCTGTCACCATTCTTGCGCGTACCCAAGGATCATTTTCGGGGTATTTTTGAATACGCGATGATCATGGGTATCGGACATTTTTGCATTATGTTTGTGTCGTTGCAGTTCATAGATATTTCAACGGGCGGGATAGTATTGCAGTTGGGCACACCTTTTATCGTGCTGCTGGCATGGCTCATGCTCCAGGAACGGTTTGGTATCTGGCGTTTCGCTGGAATGCTGATGGCATTCAGTGGGATCGGCATTCTGATCGGATTTCCCGGCAGCGATATTGATCCGTTATGGCTGTTTGGATTGGTTTTTGCTGCGTTCATGTGGGCGCTCAGCAGTATTCGTGCAAAACAATTGGTTGGTGTGCGACCGTTCACGCTGATTGCCTGGATGGCGTTGATGGTAGCGCCGATGGCGTTTCTGCTCTCATGGATATTTGAGACGGATCAGGTGTCTTCTGTTCTTAAAGCAGATTGGCAATTTTGGGCGAGCCTCGCCTATATGATTATTGCCAGTTCGATTATTGGTTATGGCTTATGGTATTGGTTGATACAGCGTTATGAAGTATCGGCAGTCGCGCCATATAATTTGCTCGTGCCGCTTGTCGCTGCGGCGGGGGGAATCATTGTGCTGGGTGATGTAATGTCCCCGGTAAAATTGATCGGCGGTGCCATGATCTTTGGCGGTGTATCATTGATCACCGTGCGTCAGATATACTTGGCGCGACGCGCAGATGATTTGGTTGGGCCACGCATATGACAAGATCTCCAAATTTTAATGATCGTGATGGTGTGCGCGTTGATATGCTGGTGCTGCATTATACGGGCATGCGCACAGCACAAGACGCGTTGGATCGTTTATGTGATCCGGCGGCCGAAGTCAGTGCACATTTTATGATCGACGAGGATGGCACACTCAACACATTGGTCGCCGAGGCCGATCGGGCGTGGCATGCGGGCATCGCGTCCTGGCGTGGGCATAGCAATATCAACAGCCGATCTATAGGCATTGAATTGGTTAACCCGGGGCACGAGTTCGGATATCGCGAATTTCCAGAGTCGCAAATCAACGTTCTTGTGAACCTTTGCCAAGGGGTACTTGAGCGGCACGATATTCCGGTGGGTAACGTTGTGGGGCATTCAGATATCGCGCCTAGTCGAAAAGAAGACCCAGGAGAGTTGTTTCCGTGGGAACTTCTCGCAGTGAATGGGATTGGGCTATGGCCCTTTAATGTATCTACGTTTGATCCGATCTCGACTGACGAGGTTTCAGACGCTTTGGTCAAAATTGGATATGATGTTGAGGATGTCGATGCGGCCGTATCCGCATTTCAGCGTCATTTTGTGACCGATAGTTTGGATGCAGGTCTGGATAAGCTCACCCGTCGTTCGCTTGCCGCCGTCGCGGCGATGCTATAATCAAACTCAGCCAGACGGTTGGATGACCGCGCACAGCAAACCGAAAGGTGCTGTGGGAGGAAAGTCCGGGCTCCACGGGGATACGGTGCCGGGTAA
>DGNZ01000293.1 GCA_002389175.1 Rhodospirillaceae bacterium UBA4479
GCGAGAGTATCGGTGCGCGGCTTGATTTAAACTATTTATGGATTTCCGTTGCCACAAGAGCTGAGCGTAAAAGGCACACAGTTCATTTAACGAATTTAGATGTTTTACCTAGATGTCTATCCCCGGAATTCTATCGGCGTGTCATCTCGGTTACCCCACTCTTGCCAAGACCCGACGTAGTTGCGCACGCGTGGGTAATTGAGTAGCCGTAACGCAAGGTACGCATGCGCTGATCTATATCCGGTATTACAATAAACGGTGATATCCTTTTCGGGATGCGCGTCTATGGACAAAAAAGCATCCCTTAATTGGTTCGCGTCTTTCATACAGCCGCTACTTTCGTCATAGAGGTCGACCCAGTCCTTGTGGCGCGCCGATGGAATCGCACCGCCATGCCGCGCTCTTTGATCCGTACCGACGAATTCTCCATGGCTCCGGTTATCAATGATGATGCACTCGGGGTTATCAATTGCGCTCAAAACACTTTTGCGGGTTGCCACTTTTTCTTCGATCGGGTTGATTTTAAATTTTGTTGGCTTTGGTGGATCACTCAATGTCCCTAATGGTAGGCCAGCCTCAATCCAGGCCGAAATGCCGCCGTCTAGGACATGCACGTCTTGATGCCCCAGATATTCTGCAAACCAGAACCCCCGCGCTGCGCACATATCGGTAAAGTCGCCATAGAAAACAATGGTGTCGGTTTCTGTGATACCCCGCCAGCCCAGCAAATCCCCCCACATCCTAGCGAAGGAATTCAACGGCACCGTGTCACTATCATAGGTATTCACAAAATAGAGATCGAAATGCCGTGCGCCGGGTATCCGTGATTCTGCAAATTTTTCAGCGGGCCGCGTGTCGATGATTTTCACGTTCGGGCTCTCTAGCTGGCCCTGCAATGTCTCGGGCGACCAAAGCAAATCCGGGTTTACATAGCCGCGCGCAGATATATCCATACGTCAAACTCCTGAAGGCATCACATTGAGCAAGAGCGATCAGGAATAGTCGAAAATTCAAAGGGTTGCAAAGTGATGGGGTTGCAGTGCGATGGCTAAACAACGGCCCTCCTCATCATCAGATACGCTGAGTGAAAGTCACTGGAAACCCGGTGTTGCAATATCGAGTATCATTATCGACATTAGGTTATCTGTTCCGTGACTGATGAGCGCGTTATCAAGCGTCGACTTTAAGCCCCTTTCTGGCGTTCCCCGACTGGGGTGCAATACCAACCGTTATCAAGGACCATTTGGCAGGCATATTTGATGGAATCAAAACAAGATATCGTCCTCAAAGACTTGGTTCTTATCGGCGGTGGCCATAGTCATGTTGCGGTTTTAAAAAGCTTTGGGATGAAACCCCAGCCGGGCGTTCGGCTGACCGTGATCGCCCGCGATGTTCACACGCCGTATTCAGGTATGCTTCCGGGCTTCGTGGCGGGGCACTATGATTACGATGCCGCACATGTAGACTTGCGCCCACTTTCGCAATTCACCAGTGCACGACTGTTTCACGATGCGGCGATCAAGATTGACACACTTAACAAACAGGTCATCTGTGCAAACCGCCCGCCAGTGCCGTTCGATGTACTCTCTATCAACATTGGATCCCGGCCACATCTGCAAAGCGTTAAAGGAGCCGACGAATTCAGCGTTCCGGTTAAGCCGATTAATCGCTTTGTCGATAAGTGGCAGGCGTTATTGCAGCGCGTGATGTCACAACCCGGACCACATCGTATCGGCGTCGTCGGGGCAGGTGCTGCGGGGGTCGAAATGATCCTTGCGATCCAGCATCGGTTGCAGAACATGATGCGAGATGCGGGTAAAAATGATGAGATGTTTGAGTTTCATTTGGTCAGCAAGTCGACGCGTATTCTGCCCCGTTTTTCTGACGATGTTGCCCGCAGGTTTCAACGTGTCCTCGATTCACGCGATGTCCACGTCCACATCGGCGTCGAAGCTTCGCGTATCGAGGAAAAAGTCCTGACGCTCTCCAACGGTGATGCCATAGAATTGGATGAAACGTTGTTGATTACTGGAGCCAGTGCCCCTGACTGGCTTGGAGGTTCCGGTTTGGACGTTGATGATCTCGGCTTCGTCACGGTCAAGGATACACTCCAATCGACATCGCACAGCGACATCTTCGCCGTTGGAGATGTCGCAAATGTGCTCGATCATCCGCGCGAAAAAGCTGGAGTTTATGCCGTACGCCAAGGCAAACCGCTTACTGATAATCTGCGCCGTGCGTTGACGGGCAAAGAACTCAAGCCGTTCACCCCGCAAAAGCGGGCCCTCGCACTGATCAGTACGGGCGACAAGTATGCAATCGCAACCCGGGGCGGAAGCGCCATTGAGGGGAAATTTATCTGGGGTTGGAAAGATTGGATCGATCGCCGCTGGATGGCGAAGTATGCAGAATTTCCTGATATGCCAAAGGAACAGACTGAACCGGCACGTCATGCGGGTCTGGCAGATCAGGACACGCTAAAGGAAATCTCAGCCATGGCCATGCGCTGTGGCGGCTGTGGTGCCAAGGTCGGCGCAAACGTATTGACGCGCGCTTTATCTGACCTTCAGCCGACCCAACGTGATGATGTCCTGATTGGCTTGCATGAACCAGATGACGCCGCCGTGGTCGAGGTGCCGACCGGCAAGGTCATGTTGCACACGGTCGATTATTTCCGCTCGTTCATCGATGATCCGTATATCTTTGGCAAAATCGCGGCGAATCATTCCCTCAGTGATATTTTCGCCATGGGTGCCGAGGCACAATCTGCGCTTGCCATTGCGACCGTGCCCTATGGCATCGAAGCGAAAGTTGAAGACACCGTGCACCAAATGATGAGCGGTGCGATAGAAGTCCTGAACGAGGCTGGCACCGCACTGGTCGGCGGTCACACCAGCGAAGGTGCAGAACTCGCCTTAGGGTTTGCAGTTAACGGCCTCGCTGACCGCGAACAAATACTCCGCAAGGGGGGTATGATGGCAGGTGACCTACTGGTGCTGACCAAGCCCCTTGGCACAGGCACGTTGTTCGCGGCGGACATGCAACAAAAAGCCAAAGGTCGATGGATTGACGGTGCTCTCGATATGATGCTGCTGTCCAATCGCATTGCCGGAAAATGTGTTTACGCACACGGTGCCCACGCCTGTACGGACATCACGGGTTTCGGCCTGCTCGGCCACATGGTTGAAATGATCAAGGGGTCCGGGGTCGATGTGTCGCTCGATATGAGCAAATTACCGATACTGGATGGCGCACTGGATACCGTGCGGGCCGGCATTTTAAGTTCCTTGCAGCCTGCCAACGTGCGACTACGGCGGGCGATTAAAAATGTCGAG
>DGNZ01000328.1 GCA_002389175.1 Rhodospirillaceae bacterium UBA4479
AAATCGTTTTTCGTTGCCATAACCACCTCGTGAACACGTCCCCCGTGATTAATCTAGCGCACGATTTACTGAAAAGTCATCGTAAACTGTCGCTAATTTGACCCAAAAGGCTGATTCGTGAGACCATTTATGTAATCACACACAAAAGGGGACTGTTCGATGCGTAGAACAAAGATCGCACTCACGGCATTGTTAGTGACCTTTGGATTAATGCCGATGGCCCAAGCCGCACCACAATTGCTCGGTGTTGTGGCGTCATCAGCTCCGTTACGCTTGCATTGCGAAGGCGATACATGCCGTGCAGAAATTTCTACGATTTGCCTGCAGGCGCATCGCGAAACTCCAGAACGATACCAAGAGTACACGGCACATGACCCATCTACATTTTCAATGCAGGTCGTAAATACCAACAAAGATGAGATTAGCATTCCGCTACCCACAGGTGATTTTCAGTCTATCCGCGGCTACACTGCGGTCGAGGTAACAATCGACATTACGTCATTGCGTGCCGAGGGCTTTGAGCCGATTTCTTTGTCCGTTGCCAAAGATGGGATGTTAGTTCCAGTTGCCGTCGCAAATGATCCTGATCCCATCGTTGACGATGAAATTGTCCATGCCATGGCATCGTTGAAACCTGCTGCAGAGGATGTGTTTAAAACCCACAGTCCCGAATATGAAGCCATTCGTTTGGTCAATCGTTTGATCAATGAAACACCTATGAAGGGGCGTATGGCAAAGGCTGATCGCGAGCAACTATGGGACAATACGTTTGGCGAGAGTGCCCGCGAATCAACCGGGGTCGGGGCACATCGCGCCGCTGATGTTGTCGGGGCTTGCCAGTACAGAACCAAACAAGGGAAGTTCTTTAGCGTGCGTCGCTGCTTAGAGCAGCGCTTGGACGGAATGCTGATGAACATCAACACCGAATATTGGCGTGCTGTGCAGCCCGGATCATAATTTCGAGACATGGGACGGTGCGTTTTTTCGTGCCGTTTTTGCCATTCAAATCTAAGATCGTGTCATGACAGATTATTTAAACAATGTTGATGCATTGGCCGCGCACGTTCCTGACGGGGCGTTGATGGCGCTGCCACCGGAATACAGTTTTGTTCCCATGGAATTGGTCCGTGCAATTATTCGCCGCGGGGTCAAAAACCTGAATATCCTTACGGTACCGATCAATGGCTTGGCCGCAGATATGCTGATCGGTGCCGGTTGCGTGAAGCGTGTCGAATGTGCTGCTGTTTCCTTGGGCGAAGCAGGATCTGCACCGCGTTTTTCGAAAGCGGTAGAGAACGCTACCATCGACATCGTTGATAGCACATGTCCTGCTGTTCACAGTGCATTGCAAGCCACCGAAAAGGGCGTCCCGTTCATGCCCCTTGGCGGCATCATCGGTTCAGACATTTTGGCAAACCGCGATGATTGGAAAGTCGTCGATGATCCGTTGGGCCAGGGTAACGGTAAGATCGTTCTGATCCCGGCCATCAGTCCAGATATTGCAATCATCCATAGCCCGCTTGCAGACCGTGACGGCAACGTGTGGATTGGTCGTCGCCGGGAATTGGCCACCATTGCCCATGCATCGAAAATAGTTTTAGTAACCGTCGAGCATATTCAAGATGAGAGCTTATTGGCGAACGAGAAAACCGCCGCTGGCGTGTTGCCCGGTTTTTATGTGACCGCATTGACCGAAGCGCAAATGGGGGCGAAGCCCTTGGGTCTTGTGGAACATTATCCTGCTGACACCGATGAGATCGCGACTTATGCCCGTGCCGCACGCGATGATGATGCATTTGCCGCGTATATGCAGCGTGTCGTCTTTGGAACCCAAGAGGCGGCAGAGTGAGCGAAACAACTGATTACTGCGACGAGGAATTCCTTATCGCAGCCATTTCCGGATTGCTATCCACCGATGATGTGCGCCATGTGGCTGTGGGGGCCGCATCACCCATTCCTGGCGCTGCGGCATTGCTTGCACGCAAAATGCGAGGCGGCATGCCGCGGGTTTCTCTAATCCATGGCAAGGCCACAAACCCGTTTACCGATGGTGGTCGTGAAATTTTCGATGCAGCCGGGCAGGGGCGTATCGATGTGTTCTTTTTGGGCGGTGTTCAAATAGATGGCGAGGCCAATATCAACTTGGTGGGTACAGGTGATTACCCCAAGGTCGATAAACGGTTCCCAGGATCGTTTGGATCAGCACACATGTATTTTGTTGTCCCAAAAGTCATCTTATTCCGCCCTGAACATTCACGTCGCGTGTTCGTGCCAAAAGTCGATTTCATCAGTGCACCCGGCGTCAGTGATCCTGATGTTCGCCGTCCGGGTGGGCCGAAGTATTTGGTCACGGAACTTTGTATCATGGCATTCGATGCCAGTCGTCGTCGGTTCCGACTCGAAAGCGTAACGCCGGGTCGCACCATAGAAGAAGTTCAGGACAACACCGGGTTTGAATTTGATGTTCCTGAAAATGTTGCGGAAACATCTCTGCCGACGCCCGAGCAACTGGCATTACTGCGCTCAACAGTGGGTGTTGAAGTCGCGGATACTTATCCGGGTTTTGCCAAAGATGTACTTGGGGTCGCAGCGTAAAACATGCCCGGTCCTCTTGATGGAATCAAAGTTCTAGACTTGTCGCGCGTTCTCGCTGGGCCATGGTGCGCCATGGTGCTGGGTGATCTGGGCGCAGACGTTATCAAAGTTGAAAGCCCCGAAGGTGATGATTTAAGGCACTTTGGCCCGCCTTTTGAGCAGGGCGAGAGTGCTTACTTCATGGTCGCGGGCCGAAATAAACGCTGCATTGTTGCCGACCTTAAAAACCCTGATGATCTGACGCGGGTCCGTCAACTGGCCCTCAAGGCTGATGTCTTGGTTGAGAATTTTCGTATTGGGACATTGGAAAAATTCGGACTGGCTGCCGATGACTTACGAAAAGAAAACCCTGGATTGATCGTGTGCTCAATCTCTGGGTATGGCCGACATAGTTCGATGGCCGCACGTGCCGGATATGATTTTGTCATTCAGGCCGAAAGCGGATTGATGTCGATCATCGGTGACGAGGACCAAGAGCCAATGAAAGTCGGTGCTGCGGTTACCGATATCGTGGCTGGGCAATACGCCACCCAAGGTGTGTTGGCTGCGTTATATCACCGCGAGCGCACCGGCGAAGGACAAGACGTCGATATTTCATTGCTGGATGGTGCGGTCACATTGTTGAGCAATCAAAGTGCCGCTTATCTGATGACCGGTGAGCGTCCAAAACGATTGGGCAATGATCACCCGACAGTTTGTCCGTATCGTCCGTTTGAAACTTCAGACTATCCCATCGCATTGGCGATAGGTGCGGATCGACAGTTCCGAAAGCTTGCCGTTGTTTTAGGCCATCCGGAATTATCCGATGATCCGCGTTTCGCGACCAATCCAAAACGGGTCGAAAATCGTGTGACTCTATACGAGGTGATGGAGGCTGCGTTCAAGACCAGGGGCCGAGATGAATGGTTGGTTGATTTACATGCGGCAGGATTGCCAGCAGGGGCGCTTCGATCTGTGGATCAGGTCATGGACGCACCCGAACTTGCAGAACGTGGCATGGTTGAAACCGTCGAGCATGAAAAGATTGGTCCCACCAGGATTGTTGGCTCCCCCATAAAATTATCTAAAACACCGACAAAGATACGCTTCGCTCCCAGATCTTTGGGGGCTGATAATGACGATGGGGATTGGCGTTCTTAATAATTAACACTAGCGGATAACCCCTAGTGTTTGTCGGTGCCACCCTGCACTATACTCTCGGTAGAGTGGAAAAGGGCCTTCCGAATTGGGAAGCAACATTAGAACAAGTATAGCTGCGATCGCACTCCTCGTATTCCTGGTAGCAGGGATCGGCACGTCCTACTGGGCGGGCGAAAGATTACGCGCAACCGCACAAGCAGAGTGGACGGCCAAGGCCCGCCTTGATGCGGCGCGACTTAGCGACGGCGTACTATTTTGGATATCCAAAGCCGAAGTCAATCTGCGCGCTATGGCGGGGATGTTTAGCGATCTTTCGCAACTGTCTCCTGAAGACTTCTTTAGGTTGGTAGAAGAAGCTGAAACCTGGGACCCAGAGATTAGATTTGATACTGTGGTTCATGCCTCGCGTTTACTAAAGGACGAGAGGGCGGCTTTTGAAGCAGCAGCAGGGGAGGCGTTGCGAGATGCCTCTGACCCGAATGCATCTGCGGCCGAACGGTTCGAAAGTTTTGCAGTCACACACTCATCTAATCCCGATGGCTTTTTAGGCTTGGGTGTTGATTTGGCGAGTGTTCCCGAAATGCGCGATGTTGCTACAACGGCCCGCCAATTACCGGGAAGTGTAATATTGGGGCCCGCGTTCAAAGGTGATGAAGGTAAGACAGTTGCCTTGTTGGCCACTTCATCAAACTTGAATGGCGGAGACGGCGTGATGGCTGCCACCATCAACTTGCACAATTTCTTTGATGCACTGGGCCAAAGTCAGTTACCGCCAGGAATTGAGGTGCGCCTGATTGAACGTGAAACTGAGTCGACGGCAAACTTGATCGCCAAGCCCATTATTGGCGGCGCAGAACCAGGACCTAATACGGCATTTACCGAGGTTGTACGGATCGTCAAAGGCCAAGCACGCTGGAGTTTGAACTGGGATATCAGTAACGATTATCTGGGCGGCCCGCCGGAAAATGCGGTGCTGCTGATACAATTTGGTGGCGGCCTTGTGACGTTGCTTTTGACCTTGATGTTTGCCTATTTGGGGATCGAAAACATTCGGTTCCACAAATTGGTCAATGATAAGACCGCGCAATTGTCTCAAAACTCCATGATCGTGCAACTTACCATGGACTCGATTGACCAGGGATTTGCCGTTTGGAACAGCGATCAGCGTTTGGTCGTTTGGAGTAAAAAGTGCGAAGAGTTCTGGTATTATCCAGGCAATAAAATCCGCACCGGGATGCACATGCGTGAGCTGTTAGAGCATCTGCGCGATGCTGGCGCCTTTGGTGAACTTATCAATGAGGTGGATATAGATCACGAGCTGCAAAAGATCGCAGCCGCTGGCGGCAATTCTGATGACAAATTCGAAATGACTGATGGCCGCCAGGTCCATGTTCGTCGGTTCCCGTTAGAACGCGGCGGGTATGTCAGCGTTTACACCGATATTTCTGAAGAGGCCAAACAGCGGGTGCAATTAGAAGATGAACGCGCACGCGCCGTAAAAGCCAACGTCACCAAGACGGATTTCGTCATGAACCTGTCGCACGAAATGCGAGATCCCTTGCATTCAATCATCGGTTTTTCGGATGTGATCTTAAAATCCCAAGCCGAACCGTTGGGTGAGCGAACCAAGAGCACGGTCGAACTGATCAACAGCACGGGTCGACATATGCTTGAGCTGATCAATGGTATTTTGGACCTCAGCAAACTTGAAAGTGGGGTCGTCGAAATGGACGAGTCCGCATTTGAGTTAGATGAGTTCTTGAGCGATATCGCACGGATGATGGCAGTAAAAGGTGGTGAGACGGGGGCATCCATTACCGTTGAAAACAAAGCTGGCATCGGACGCAAATTGATTGCTGATCATTTAATGATCCGTCAGGTTCTGATCAATCTTGTTGGCAACGCAATAAAATTCTCACCGGGCGGTAATGTGAAATTGATCGCGGAAATAGGTGACGAACGCTTGCGGTTGATCATCGAAGATAATGGCGTTGGCATCCCACCCGAAGATTTACCCTCCATCACCGAGATGTTTAAACAAGCCCGCACAAATGATCCCGAGCAACATGGCGGGTCAGGCATTGGCTTAACAATTGCCAAGCGGCTGGCCGGATTACATGACTGTGAATTTGAATTAGACAGCACCCTTGGCGAGGGGACGCGGGTCACATTGACATTCCCAAAAGAACGATTGGGCTAAGCAAACACGGGCTTAGTCATTCTCTTCGGTCGACGTAATATCTTGGATCAACTGGCGGACTTTGAAGTCATCCATCTGGAATTCAACGATTGAAACAATCTGTCCCAAAGAACCGTCGACATTGGCCAGTGGTAGGCGGATAAATTTTTGAAATCCTGTGATCGGTGCGGTCGTGCCGCGTTGAAACTCTGAAATCATTGCAAAAGGGCGTGTATTCTGAACCACAGTCTTAAATGCATCACGCACAGGCGTGGCTATTTCAACGGGTTTTAATTTTTGGGTGGAAATCCCTGTGCCGTCATATCCAAGGTAATCACGGAACCCGCTGCCCCAAAACCTGAAATGGAAATCCTGTCCATCGTTTAGGACATCGACCACATGGGTTGTGGGCAAAACGGCAGGGGGAAGTTGCCACAATTCAAAATCATTATTAAACGGAATCGACAAAGGGGACTGCATCGGCAAACTCTCCCAGTACGCTAGGCTAGCTTTTTGATCATCAGAAATTTGATCGACGTCGATTTCCCATTGCCGATATGACATTTGTGCAGTTCATCCAAATGTTCATGGCTGTAAGTTTGTGATAAGCATCACTGTTTAAGTTTCGCAGCTATGGTAACCCTTTGTCACAATGTTTTTCGGTGACCCACAGGCCATTTAGAAGTAAGATAAGAACATGATTAAAGTCGGCGACCCAACAGCAACGCGATACGCAGATATTATCGGATATGGGAAACCTAATGCCGAGACGTCTGCATCTGCGTCTGCTCAGCGTGGGTCTGATGGTGACGATGCGAATAGCAAACGCGTCATCAATGACACAATCCAATTATCAGACGGTGCCAAGCAAGTGAACTTAGCGCGCGGTTTTGATCTTGCCGAAGCTGTTCGCAACGAAAAAGACCCCGTAAAGGTCTATGAACTGATCAAGTCCGGGACCGACGATATCAAGCGCATCGGCACCTTGTTCGGTGAAGTTGCCCGCGACATTCGCGCCTTGTTCGGCCTCGGGCGCACCTAAAGACCGTATTTCGATCTCAATTCATGGCGTCGATCGTGTGAGCTTTCATAGCGCCGGTATACCCGTCGTTTGATCGCATTGATCTCAGCACGACTGCGGCCGTTAGCTGATGAAGTCGATTCATCATCTCGATCTTCAGAAACTTGGCGGGTATCAAACTCACTTTGATACCGAACGCGTTCTTGCAGAATTTGTAGTGCCTTGAGTTCGATATCGGTATAAACGCGCGGGGACGGTTCTTTCAGCGCATACCGATCAACATATTGCTGAACAATTTCGTCGGTTGCTTCGACAGGCGCGGGTGGCCACTCATCAATGACAGGTGCGGCGCAGGCGGCGAGCATAAGGATCGGTAAGACGAGCCAGATGCGCGCACCCATGCCCATTATTTCAAAATCATCTGTGTGCAACGGAAAAGGGCGATGGTTTTATCGTCAGACTCGCGCATGACTTCAGCATCCCAAACTTGTGTGGTACCACCCAAATGACGTGCCGTGGCAACGGCGCGAATATACCCTTCGGTCGTCGTGCCCAAATGATTGGATTTCAGCTCAATCGTTGTGAAGCTGTGACCATCGTCGGGTAGGTGTGCGAGGGTCGCATACCCACAACACGTATCGGCCAGCGCAATAATACTGGCAGCATGCAGATACCCATTCGGCGCGGTGTGATGTTGCTTCACTTCCATCCGTGCGACCAATCGCTTGTAGCCAACCTCAACTGGCTCAAATCCCATGTGTCCGGCTAAATACCCCTCGGCGCGATTTTTCAACCAATCGAGGGTAACATGGGGCAGGGGATATTTATCAGTCATAGGGCTTTTGCCTTCTTCAGCGTTTTTTCAGTTTCATTCAAATTCTGGCGGACTATCCGACGTTCTTCATCAACGGGGCCAAAGGCACCGCCATTTCGTTCGGCTATGTCATTTAGTTGCCGGAGGCGATGTTCAAACTCGGCGCGTGCGGCCTTGAGTTCGTTTATGTCATCGTCACTCAACGTTTTATCCGTCATGATGCCTTTTTGCGGCGTTTCTTGATGCCGAGATACGGTGCCAGGTATTGCCCGGTGTAGCTTTCTTTGACTTCAGCGACCTGTTCTGGCGTGCCTTCGGCGACGATGTGGCCACCTTTGATGCCGCCTTCTGGTCCTAGATCGAGCAAGTAATCTGCCGTTTTGATAACTTCCAAATTATGCTCAATCACCACGACCGTGTTGCCGTTATCGACCAGCGTGTGTAGCACTTCGAGGAGCTTGCGCACGTCATCAAAATGAAGTCCTGTCGTCGGCTCATCCAGAATGTAGATAGTTTTGCCCGTGGCTCGGCGCGACAGTTCCTTGGCGAGTTTTACGCGCTGCGCTTCGCCACCTGACAACGTTGTCGCCTGTTGGCCCAGGTGTATATATCCCAACCCGACCCGTTGTAACGTCAGCATCTTGTCGCGGATCGACGGCACTGCCTTAAAGAAGTCGACAGCTTCGTCGACGGTCAAATCCAAAACCTGAGCAATTGATCTGCCTCGGAATTTGATTTCCAGGGTTTCGCGGTTATATCGCGCCCCTTTGCAGACATCGCATTCGACGTAGACGTCGGGTAGGAAATGCATTTCGATCTTGATGACACCGTCACCCTGACACGCCTCGCAGCGGCCACCCTTTACATTGAACGAGAAACGGCCCGGCTTGTAGCCTCGCGTTTTGGATTCAGGCAGGTTCGCAAACCAATCACGGATCGGTGTGAATGCACCTGTGTAAGTCGCGGGGTTGGACCGCGGGGTGCGGCCAATCGGGCTCTGATCGATATCGACGATCTTATCGATGAACTCCAGGCCTTTGATATCTTTATAAGGACCCGGAATTTCCCGGGCATTCATCAGACGACGGGCGAGGGCCTTATACATTGTCTCGATAATCAATGATGACTTCCCACCACCTGATACACCGGTGACGCATACCATGGTGCCTAGCGGGATTGTGAAATCGACGTTTTGCAGGTTGTTTGCTGTGGCCCCGGTCAGCGTTAACTTTTGACCCTTTTTGCCTTTGCGACGTTCCGTCGGGATCGGGATGGCTTCTTTGCCAGACAAATAACGCCCGGTCAGACTGTCGTCCGAAGCTATGATCTCAGCGGCCGTTCCAGCGGCCACAACATGGCCGCCGTGGATACCAGCGCGCGGTCCCATGTCGATCACGTAATCAGCAGCACGGATTGCATCTTCATCGTGTTCAACGACAATCACGGTATTGCCGATATCACGCAGCCGGACGAGGGTCTCTAATAACCGTGCATTGTCGCGCTGATGTAGGCCGATGGACGGTTCATCCAATACATACAAAACACCCGTCAGGCCCGAGCCAATTTGTGATGCAAGACGGATACGCTGACTTTCGCCACCGGATAGTGTGCCAGATGCCCGCGATAACGACAGATATTCAAGTCCCACGTTGCGCAGGAAATGCAGGCGATCGTTGATCTCTCGCAGGATACGCCGTGCGATTTCTTTCTGCTTTTTGGTCAGAACTTTTTCCAAGTTCAAGAACCAATCGCCAGCTTCATCAATCGACATATCGCAGGTATCAGAGATATCGAGTTTGTTGATCTTAACCGCCAAGGCTTCGGGTTTCAGGCGCTTGCCGCCACAGGTATCGCAAGGCGCGATTGTTTGGTAGCGCTGCAGCTCGTCACGGACCCAGTTGCTGTCCGTTTCGCGCCAGCGCCGTTCCATATTGGGAATCACGCCTTCGAACGGCTTGTTGATCTCATAACTTTTGGAGCCGTCGGTGTACTTCATGATCACCGACTCTTTGCCCGATCCGAACATCAGGATTTCTCGCACCTTTTTGGAGAGTTTTTCCCACGGTTTATCGAGCGCGAAGTCGAAATGCTTGGCGAGGCTGGCCAGGGTCTGGGCGTAGTACTTAGAACTGGATCCCGCCCACGGCGCAATCGCACCCTTTAACAATGATTTTGACGGGTCCGGTATCACCAGCTCCGCATCAAAGAACATCTCAGTACCCAGGCCATCACAGGACGGACAGGCACCAAACGGGTTGTTGAATGAAAACAGCCGGGGTTCTATCTCATCAATCGTAAAGCCTGAAATAGGGCAGGCAAACTTGGCAGAAAATACTGTCCGACCATCGGGAACGTGATCCTTGATGCCACCCTTTTTGCCTTTGGGGGCTTCTGTTTGCACGGCATCGGCATCGTCCGTGTAGGCAATACCATCGGCCAGGGCCAAGGCTGTCTCAAAGCTATCGGCCAGGCGGACTTGTAGGCCTTCTTTGACAACCAGACGGTCCACCACGACTTCGATATCGTGTTTGTATTTTTTATCCAGATCCGGGACATCTTCGAGTTCATACATCTCGCCGTCGATCCGCACGCGCTGAAAGCCACGGCGGGCATAATCCTGAAGCTCTTTTTTATACTCACCCTTGCGGCCGCGCACGACAGGGGCCAACAAGAACAAGCGGGTGCCTGGTTCCATCTCCATAACGCGGTCGACCATTTGGCTGACGGTTTGCGCTTCGATGGGTAAGCCTGTGGCGGGTGAATAGGGAATACCTACCCGTGCGAACAGCAGGCGCAAATAATCATAGATTTCAGTCACGGTACCGACGGTAGAGCGCGGATTCCGTGAGGTCGTCTTTTGTTCGATAGAAATTGCAGGGGACAAACCCTCAATCGCATCCACATCGGGTTTTTGCATCAGTTCCAGGAATTGTCGGGCATAGGCGGACAGGCTTTCGACATAGCGGCGTTGACCCTCGGCATAGATGGTATCAAACGCCAACGATGATTTTCCTGAACCGGACAATCCCGTGATAACGGTCAGACTGTGGCGCGGGATATCCGCATCAACGTTGTTCAGGTTGTGTTCTCGGGCGCCGCGAACGCGTATCGTATCCATGTAAGTCCAAATTCAGGTCAGTTTTGAGCGTGATCAAACTCTGATGGATATATGGGAATGCGGCGTCGGTAAAGAAACTGGTGTGGATAAAATGAAACGATTCCGTCCATAGATGAAATTGTGATCGCCTATGCCCGATTTGGACACCGATTAGCCGTCTAATATCGACTGAATAGATTGACTCTAACGCTTGGATGAACAGACTCCCCGGCAAATATGTCACCGCGGATATCGGATTAGGAAGAGACCATGAGCGAAGAACTAGAAGCAGAATTTCAGCAGGCGGATATTATCCTCTCCGAAGCGCTGTCTGGCTTTCAAGAAGCGGGGGTCAGCCAGTACGTTTATGGGATGGCCTTGCTGGAAATTGGTGTCGCAGCCTTGGTGAAGCTTGAAGAAACAGATGAAGCCGTCTTGTCAGTCACCCAAGATTTCATCGATAAGGCCAAAAGCTTTCAGGCAACGGCATTTCCCGTTCCCCGAGACCAATAAATAGATAAGTAATTGGGGAATCGACTCCCCTCACCGCGAGGCACAGATTATAGTGCCGTTACATTCGAACGATATGGGGGCCACATGGCAGGTTCAGTAAATAAAGTCATTCTCGTCGGTAATCTGGGTCGCGATCCGGAAATCCGTTTCATGCAATCAGGCCAAAAACTCGCAAATATCAGCGTTGCGACCTCGGAGACGTGGAAAGACAAGCAATCTGGCGAACGGCGCGAGAAAACAGAATGGCATCGTGTGGTCATTTTTGATGAGCGTTTGGCCGATATCGCTGAGAAGTACCTGAAAAAGGGCTCAAAAGTATATTTAGAAGGGGCTCTTCAAACCCGCAAATGGACCGGCAACGACGGTGTTGAAAAATACACCACCGAAGTTGTGTTGCAGCGCTTTTCTGGCGTCCTCACCATGCTCGACAGTGCTGGTGGCGGTGGCGGCGGCGGTTATGCAGGTGGCGGGGACAGCGGTCCATCTTGGGATGGCCCTGATGGTGGCGATCAATCATCTGGCGGTTCGAGTGGTTCCGGTGGATCGGGTAAATCTGGCGGCGGTGGCTTCCCAGGCGGTGATCTGGACGACGAAATCCCGTTCTAATATCCTATTCTTAGAGGTCTAGGTGGTGTTACGGATACAATTCACCGCCTAGATCATTCCTCTTTTTTGGGTTTTCATACCCGCTATGCGTAAAAACGTTTTTATTCTCGCCATGTGCCAGGGGCTGGCAATGTCCGGGACATCGATGCTGATCGCCGTCAGTGCTTTGGCAGGACAGATGCTGTCTCCGGATAAGGCCTGGGTCACGCTGCCTTTGGCTGCGCAATTCCTGATGACGATGTTCACGACCATCCCTGCATCATTGTTCATGGCAAAGGTGGGGCGCCGGGTTGGATTTACGCTGGGGCAGGCCACTGGTGTTATTGGCGGCGCAGTCTCCGCTTACGCAATCTATAACGGCGATTTTTGGCTTTTCGTTGTCGGCGGCGGCATCCTAGGCATTCATAATGCGTTTTGGCAGTATTATCGCTTTGCCGCAGCCGATGTAGCCGATGAAGACTATCGTCCCAAGGCAATTTCATACGTGATGGCTGGCGGGCTGGCTGCCGCTTTTCTTGGGCCGCAATTGGCGAAATGGACCGTTGATCTATCTGCGGCCACCTTTGCTGGCAGCTACGCGACGATTATCGTCCTCAGTTTCATCACCGTCATCCTGCTTCAATTTATCAGAATTCCTATGCCGACTGTTAGTGCGATAAGTGGCGCAGGCCGTCCGATCTTTGAAATCATGCGTACACCCGTTTTCATTGTTGCAGCGATGTCGTCGACTATTGGCTATGGCGTTATGAATATGCTGATGACCTCGACGCCGTTGGCGATGATGTTCTGTGGCTTTGCATTCAATGACTCCGCCACAATCATTCAATGGCATATCGTTGGTATGTTCCTGCCGAGTTTCTTTACAGGCCACATCATCAAGCGCTTTGGGGTGATCAACGTCATAGGGGCAGGGGCGGTAATTCAATCCATTGCAGTAGCGATCGCTTTGTCGGGGGTCGATTTCGCGAACTTCTGGTTTGGTTTGGTTCTGCTGGGTCTGGGCTGGAATTTCATGTTTATCGGCGGCACCACGCTGCTAACCGGGGCCTATGCACCAGAGGAGCGTGCCAAGACCCAGGCTGCGCATGATTTCATGGTCTTTGGGCTGGTTGCGATCACCGCATTGTCATCTGGTCTGCTACATGAAACCCTTGGTTGGGTGGCTGTTAATCTGATTGCCATCGTGCCCATTTTCTTGGTTTTTGTATCGGTTGTTTGGTATCGCAATCATATCCGTAACGCTGCCTAATCAACGCTTAATAAAACCCTATCAAATACAGGCCCAGCGCTTGTTTAGACTGTCTCCAAATGGTAAAAATACGGGTGTGAAAGGTCCGCTTTTACATCGCTTTAAAAAGCGCAAACAAG
>DGNZ01000208.1:0-10678 GCA_002389175.1 Rhodospirillaceae bacterium UBA4479
GAAAGAAAAAACGTAGCGCAGGCCTATTGCAGGACGTCGACCTTCACGATGGATTTATCTGCAATCATATCTGCCGTCGCTTTGTTATAGGCTTTGTAGTGCACAGTTTCGCGATGCTCATCTAGGCAGTCTGCATTTGTGTAGACTTCATAAAAATGGACGGTATTCGGGTCTTCTTGGTTTTGCATAACCCGAAACATATGGCAGTTCGGCTCATCGCGTACTGCAGTTGTTGCATTGGCGTAAGCTTGTGCCAGGAAATCTTCAATTTTGTCCTCTTTGATTTTGACCGTTACGAAAATGGCGAATTTTGCCACGTGCATTCTCCTCTGTTCATTTTTCTGATTAGGTGACGTCTTTTTCTAATGTAACGATGATGGACCGTGATCCCAAGACCCCGTAAAGTTTCATTTGATAAAAACTGAACCAAGCTCCCCAAAGGAACATCCCATATGTCAGATCAGGTAATTATCAGGTGCGCAGATATTTGTAATGATGAACCTGATGCTCAAGTATGTGAGTTGATGTTCTATGATTTCGCAAAGCGTGCCTGTTTCCATGGCGAAGCTGTGACGTTCTCTACGTATGAGGACAATAAAGGTATTCGTGAAGTCTTGGCACGTGGTGGCAATGGTAAGGTTCTGGTTGTTGATGGTCGCGGGTCGCAGCGCCGAGCATTGTGTGGCGGGAACATTGCGCAAGAAGCTTTTGATCATGGCTGGGCCGGAATGGTGTTCAATGGTGCCGTCCGCGATACCCATGAATTTGCCGAACTCGATTTTGGCACAAAGGCCTTGAAATGTACGCCAATGCGCCCCTGCACTGATGGTATTGGCAAGGCAGATGTCACACTTCAATTCGGTGGCATCGTCGTCAATCCGGGTGACTACGTTTACGCTGATTTTGACGGGGTGATCATTACGAAGAAACCCATTCATAAAGCTTGAGGAAATAAAACATGGCTGATGGTGCGAGCGACCCAACCGATATCCAGGCGAAGTTTCAGTGTTTGCAGCAGTTTGTGCCAGCAGCACGGGCGAACATTGATGATGGGGCATGGGACTATGTTATTGGTGGTGCCGAAACAGAGACCACGCAAAATCGCAATCGCATGGCGCTTGATAAGTTATCTTTCCGACCGCGTGTCATGCGAGACGTCAGTGGTTTATCTGCCGGATGCTCGTTTTTGGGCCGAGAGTTACGTTTACCTGTGGTCATGGCGCCGATTGGATCGTTACAGCAACTTTATCCTGATGGTGGAGCAGGGGTCTCTCGTGCCGTTGGTGAGTTTGGTGTTGCCCATATGCTCAGCTCGGTTTGCAAACCGGGTTTGGAAAAAGTAGCAGAGGCCGCACCAGATGCCGCGCGAATATTCCAACTTTATGTGCGTGGTGATACTGCGTGGGTCGATGATTATATCGATCGTGCCATTGACCATGGCTACATGGGATTCTGCTTTACCATTGATCTGGACTACTACGGACGGCGCGAACGCGACAAAGCCAAAGGCTTTATATCGGTATCTCGCCAGACACAGGCTGTCGGCGAAGAATACCAAAGGTCATTTTGTTGGGATGACTTTAAACGCATTCGCGACAAGTACGATATCCCGCTTATGTTAAAAGGCATCGCAACTGCCGAGGATGCAGAGATTGCCGTCAAAGAAGGCTGTGATGTGGTTTATGTTTCCAACCACGGTGGTCGTCAGTTGGATCATGGCCGGGGTGGAATCGATGTTTTGCCCGAAGTCGTCTCAGCCGTTGATGGTCGTGCCCGGGTGATGTTGGACGGCGGGATCATGCGCGGAAGCGATATTGTGAAAGCGATGATCCTTGGGGCCGATGCGGTCGGTATTGGGCGCCTACAGGGCCTCGCATACGCTGCAGCAGGTCAGGCAGGTGTCGTGCGTATGTTGGAGTTACTTGAGAACGAAGTCGAGACGGTGCTCGGACTGCTAGGCGTCAAAAGTTATGCGGAACTAGAACCAGCACATTTGTACCGAGAGACAGAAACAGTCAAACCGCCGCATCCGCTCTCGGCATTTCCGTTGCTGGATGAGGGATACTAAGCCCCCTCATCCCCAAGCGCGGCTTATCCTTTTTCGCGAATGTATTCGTAGATCCTTGTGAAGTCGCTGTCTGGCAACGTGGCATCTGCCCCATTCCAAATAGCGGCCAACGTTGACGCCAATGTCACCGGTGTGCCTGCTGCCTTGGCATTCCTCATGAACAAGTTTACGTCCTTGGTCAGCAATTTGGTTTTGAAACCAGCATCAAAAGTTTCCGTCAAAACACGCTTTGGAAATTTATCAGCCGTTGCTGTGTTCTGACCTGTGGAGACGTTTACCACATCAAGCATCGTTTTCATGTCGATGCCTTGTGACAAACCGTAAAGAACAGCTTCTGAGGTTGCTGACATGGCGATGGCCGATAGGTAGTTGTTCAAGACCTTCACCGCCTGGCCTTGGCCAGGATCGTCACCGCAGTGAAAAACGTTCTTGGAGAATGATTTCAAAACGTCTTCGTGTTCGTCCATCACGGGCTTTGGCCCGCCCCACATGACGGTTATAGTGCCAGCCTTGGCGCCAGCTTGGCCACCAGAGACAGGTGCATCAATATATGTGACGCCTGCGGCAGATAAAATCTCGTTGGCTTCACGGGCGGCTTCTGGGCCGATCGTTGAAAGATCAACAATGACAGTAGCCCTTCGATCCTTTGATGCAGCGATCTCTTTTGCTAATGCCAAAGATACAGGCCCATCAGGAACTGATAAGAATACCGTATCAGCAGAATTCAGAACGCTTTCGAAGCTGTTGGCGAGTTTAGCACCCTCTGGTGCGCGTTCTGCCGTGCCGGCCTTGTCATATACAATAATGTCGGCACCGCCGGCAGTAATGTTTGATGCCATTGGTCCGCCCATCTGACCCAGTCCGACGAATCCGATAACTTTTGATTGGCTCATGATTATTTTCCACTATCCATATTGGAAACATCGATGCCTTCGGCTTCGAAAACTTCGCGTGCAAGCCTGAATGCTTCGATCCCAGCAGGGATACCGCAGTAAACCGCGATCTGGATTAAAATTTCACGCAAATCTTCAATAGGTATGCCGTTTGTCATTGCACCTTTAAAGTGTAACTTGAATTCGGTTGATTTGCCCAACCCAGCGAGCATCCCAAGATTTAAGATGGAGCGATCGCGCTTAGAGAGTACGCCTCGACCCCAGGTGCCACCCCAACAGTATTCGGTCACCATTTCTTGAAAGTCACGATTGAAATCGTCGGCTTTACTCAGGGATTTTTCTACGTATTCGGCACCTAAAACTTCTTTGCGGCAAGCAAGGCCACGGTTAAACTGCTCTGATGACATATTGGGATATTCCTATGGTTTGAGGGTTCTACGAAAGAACATTACATTTATTGTTATCCATTTGCGTTTGCACAAGAAAACTCAAACAGTTCACAGAAACAATGTTTCTCCTGCCGTTTTTGCACCCGTTTGAGTAGTGATGATGAAAACTTAGTCAAAAAGGCAGAAAATGATACGCCTATATCGATTGACACTCTGCGCAGGCGTCACTACGTTTTGGTCTCAATAACAACAAAACACTAAAAACCGGGTGGTTTTCATAGGGAGGAAACGTGGCCCTTTTAGAAATTGATAACTTGCAGACGCAATTCTTTACGTCAGCAGGCATAGTTAAAGCTGTCGATGGTGTTTCGTACACGGTCGAGCAGGGTGAAACTGTAGCAGTGGTGGGTGAATCTGGTTCCGGCAAGTCCGTAACCGCGATGAGCATCATGCGCCTCATTCCATGGCCTCCAGGAAAAATTGTCGGCGGTTCCGTCAATTTTGATGGCAAGGATCTATTGGCATTGACCGATGACGAGATGCGCAGCATCCGTGGTCGCGATATCGGCATGATCTTCCAAGAGCCGATGACGTCTCTCAATCCAGTTTTGACAATTGGATTGCAGCTGACCGAGCCGATGATTGCGCATTTGCAAATGTCCGAGAAGGACGCAATGGCAAAGGCGACGAAGTTGCTCGACTTGGTGGGTATTTCGGAACCTGAGCGTCGCTTGTCTCAGTATCCGCACCATTTATCTGGTGGTATGAGACAGCGTGTTGTGATCGCGATGGCGCTTGCTTGCGATCCTAAACTGATCATTGCCGATGAGCCGACTACGGCTCTCGACGTGACCATCCAGGCCCAAATTCTTGAGTTGATGAAGAACCTGACGCGTGATCTTGGTGTTGCGATGATTATCATCACGCATAACCTGGGCGTTGTGGCACGTTATGCTGATCGTGTGAACGTGATGTACGCGGGCAGAATCATCGAATCTGGGACGGCGACCGAAATTTATCACAAGCCACGGCACCCATACACTTTGGCGCTGCTGAAATCGATTCCTCGTATGGATCGTCAGCGTACAGAAAAATTGGATCCCGTTGATGGTCAGCCGCCTGATCTAACAAAATTGGATCAGGGCTGCTCTTTCCGTCCGCGTTGTCGTTTCTCGACTGACGCGTGCTCGAAAAGCTTCCCAGTTCTAGAAGAAGTTGGCCCCGGTCATACCTCTGCTTGCTTCGAGAAAGAGAATTTGGCGAAAGAAATTAAAGAGGTCGTGGGATGAACGACGTTAAAACACAAAAGCGTGTATCTAAAACTGGTAGCTCCGACGGCTTCGAAGAAGTCCTCGTAGATGTTAAAAACTTGAAGATGTACTTCCCCGTCACTGAGGGTGTTTTCATCCCTAAAGTGGTTGCGCATGTGAAAGCAGTTGATGACGTCAGCTTCCAGATTTTCCGCGGTGAAACTCTTGGTGTGGTTGGCGAGTCTGGTTGCGGTAAAACCACGACAGGTCGGTGTATTCTGCAATTGGAAAAGCCGACAGCTGGTGAAATCATTTACAACGGCTCGGACATCACTCAGTTCAATTCGAAACAGATGATTGATGTCCGCAAGAAGATCCAAGTGATCTTTCAGGATCCATACAGCTCTTTGAACCCACGTATGAAGGTTGGAGATATCCTCTCCGAGCCCATGAAGGTTCATAATATTATTCCTTCTGAAGCAGATCGTCAGACCCGAGTTCGTTATTTGTTGAATGTATGTGGTCTTGCATCAGCTTTTGCTGATCGTTACCCGCATGAAATGTCAGGTGGACAGCGTCAACGTGTTGGTATTGCACGTGCCTTGGCCATGGAACCTGAATTGATCATTTGTGATGAGGCCGTCTCAGCGTTGGACGTGTCGATCCAAGCGCAGGTCATCAATTTGCTTGAAGATTTGCGTGATGAGTTCGATCTCACATACCTGTTTATTTCGCACGATTTGAGTGTTGTTCGTCACATTTGTCACCGTGTTGCCGTAATGTACTTGGGGCACGTGGTAGAATTGGCTGATGGCGACGAGCTATTCGAAAATCCGATGCACCCTTATACTCAATTATTGTTGAACGCGGTTCCGATTCCTGATCCAGAAATCGAGAAATCTCGCGCGCATGAGATTATTAAGGGTGAAATCCCCAGCCCCATCAATCCGCCACCTGGATGTGTTTTCCATCCGCGTTGCCCTAGTGCGATTGATGTGTGCAAATCAGAATTCCCGCCGTTGCGGGAGCTTAAGCCAGGCCACTGGGTGGCCTGTTCACAAGTGTAGCGATCCGCGGGCACGGACGCATCACATGACGGGACAAAGTCCGTCACATATTCTCATTTCAGGGAAGGAGACTTCATAATGCTCAAACAAACTGGGAGATATGCTCTCGCTGCTGCAGTAGGCCTCGGCCTCGCTGCTGGTGCGGGCGTAGCGAAAGCAGAAACACCAAAAAGTGGTGGTGTTCTGAATTTCGTGGTTGGCTCAAAAATTCCATCATATGATGGACACCAAGAGACAACTTTCGGCATGATCCACCCGATCCGGCCGTTCTACAGTACACTTATTCGCGTTAACCCAAATAACCCACAGGATCCTACGGATTTTGAATGTGGTGTATGCGTAGGTGCAGTTCCTGAGCCGACCGAAGGCGGTACCAAGTACACCTTCAAACTTGAAAAAGGCATCACGTTCCATGACGGCCAACCGATGACATCGGCTGACGTTAAGGCATCGATGGATAAAATCGTATTCCCGCCAGAAGGTGTTCCTTCTTCACGGAAAGCATTCTTCCGCGCTGTTGAATCAATTACAACGCCGGATGATTACACGATTGAGTTTAAGTTGAAGTTCCCAACGTCTTCGTTCATTCCAGCGTTGGCAACACCTTTCAACTTCATCTACTCGAAAAAAGATTTGGATACGCACGGTTACGAATGGCACAAAGCCAACGTAAACGGCACGGGTCCATTTAAATTCGTTCAACACCAGCCAGGTGCGTTCGTTGAGGGTGTGAAGAACGCAAACTATCACAAAGAAGGACGTCCTTACCTCGACGGCTTTAAAGCGATCTCAGCTCCGAAAATGGCTGTTCGTCTTCAAGCAATCCGTGGTGACCGTGCGGCCATCGAGTTCCGTGGTTTCCCACCGAAAGCGCGTGATGACCTTGTCAAAGCTCTTGGCGATAAAGTTACCGTACAAGAGAGTGACTGGAACTGCGTGTTGATGGCTACGCCTAACCAGCAGCGTGAACAAATGGCTGACAAGCGCGTCCGCCAGGCATTGACGCTTGGTATCGATCGTTGGGGTGGGTCCAAGTACCTGTCGCAAATCGCGATCGTTAAAACAGTTGGTGGCGTTGTGTTCCCGAACCACCCATTGGCTGCAACCAAAGAAGAGCTGATGAAGCTCAAAGGTTATGGCCCAGACATCGAAGCATCCCGTGAAGAAGCTAAGAAGCTTTTGGCTGATGCTGGTAAGTCTGGCATGTCCGTTGACTTCTCGAACCGTGGTGTTGATCAACCTTATAAGGTTGTTGGCACATGGCTCGTTGATCAGTGGCGGAAAATCGGTGTTGACGTGAAACAGCGCGTTCAGCCATCCGGTCCGTTCTACGACACGCTCCGCAAAAAAGGTGACTTCGACGTATCAATCGACTTTAACTGCCAGTCAGTTATTAACCCAGTCGCCGATATCACCAAGTTCTTGGGTTCAGCCGGCAACAACTACGGCCGTTTTGAGGACAAAGTACTCGAAGATATCTACGCGAAAATCGAAAAAGAGGGCGATGCAACTGCTCTTCGTCAGCAAGTACGTGAATACGAAACACGTGCTCTGAGCGATGAAGCTAGCGGCATGATCACTCTCTGGTGGTACAAAATCAATCCTCACCGTTCATACGTTAAGGGTTGGAAAATTGCGCCATCGCACTACTTGGCTCAGCACCTAGACCACGTTTGGCTGGACAAGTAATCGCAATAGCGAACTTGCTGGGAACCACCCGTCGCACATTGCGACGGGTGGCAACCTAGCCAAAAATAACAAAGACTATTTGGTGAAATTAGGGATACGGTTGGACTTCCATGTCTAAGTATATAATGAAGCGAGTGCTCTTGATGATCCCGACGCTGATTGGCGCGGGTATTCTAGTGTTTTTCTTGATGCGGCTCATACCGGGCGACGTTTGTGAGCTTCGGTTTGCTGGAACTGGTCTATATGTAGATCAAGAGCAAATTGATATCTGCCGCTCTAACTTAGGTATCGACCGTCCTATATTTGTTCAGTTTTTTGATTTCATGTTGGGCTTCTTCACATTCGACTATGGTGAGTCGATGTGGACTGGTAAGCCAATCACATATGAAATCGGGCTGCGTTTTGAACTTTCGCTCCAAGTCGCCATTATGGCCACATTGGTTGCTATTGTGATCTCAATCCCACTTGGTGCGATTTCTGCCATCAAGCAGGACACGTGGTTAGATTATTTTGTTCGAGCGTTCTCAATCGCTGGGATTGCGATCCCGTCCTTTTGGCTCGGTATTATGATCATCTTGGGGCTCTTGATATTTACCCAATCGATGACCGGGGTACCCTGGATGCCGCCGATTGAGTACAAACCGATTTGGGAAGATCCTGTCCACAATATATCGCAGCTGATTTGGCCTGCAGTGGCAACTGGTTATCGATACTCCGCTGTTGCGACACGGATGACTCGATCAGCACTACTAGAAGTGTTGCGCGAAGATTATATCCGGACAGCACGTGCTAAGGGCTTGGTTGAAAAGGTTGTTATCAATCGACACGCTTTGAAAAACTCAATGCTCCCAGTTGTGACGATTATTGGGATCGAGTTTGCGTTCTTGATGGGTGGCTTGGTTGTTACCGAGCAGGTCTTCAATCTCAATGGTTTGGGCAAGCTATTTGTGGAAAGCGTAAGCAACCATGATTATGCGATGACTCAAGCACTTGTGATGTTGGTTGTTTTGATCTTTGTGGTCACCAACTTTGTAATCGATCTGACGTATGCATGGCTCGACCCACGCATTCGGTACAGTTAAGGGGTACGTGATATGGTAACAACAAGTGAAGCCGCTGTTGAAGCGCAGGTCGAAGAACTAGAAGAAAAGACGCCTTGGTTCCAATCTTGCATGAAGATGGCGAAGAAACAGCCAGTTGGTGTGGCGGGACTCGCGGTTGTGATTGCAATGATATTTGCCGGTATGTTTGCGCCATGGCTGACACCGTATCATCCGGAGTATAACTCTTTTGAGTATATGCTGACCGCGCCGAATGCAGAGTTCTGGTTGGGGACTGATCAATTTGGTCGCGATATTCTGACCCGTATCTTGTTCGGCGCACAGACGGCCCTATTCGTTGGATTTAGTGCTGCAACAGTTGGTGCAGTAGGCGGTTTGGTTCTTGGTGTTGCATCTGCCTACTTCGGCGGCATGTTTGACCTTGTGCTACAGCGCGTCATGGACGTTTTCATGGCATTCCCATTGATCATCTTGGCATTGGCTGTTGTAGCAACATTGGGCCCAGGAACAGAAAACGTGATCATCGCGATTACGATCCCATTCATACCGCAATGTGCGCGGGTGGTGCGATCGAATGCATTGGCGATCCGTGAAATTCCGTATGTGGATGCAGCTCGTGCACTTGGTTTCGGTCATGCACGGATTATCCTCCGCCATATGGTACCAAATGTGATGGCACCGTTCTTGATTTTGTTTACCGCGTTTGTCGGTCAGGCAATCTTACTCGAAGCATCTCTGTCCTATCTTGGGATGGGAGTGCAAGAGCCGACACCAGCTTGGGGCTTGATGCTGCAAGGTGGTGCTGAAGAATACGCTGAGAGTGCTCCATGGGTTGCTATATGGCCTGGGGTCGCTATTTCACTCGCCGTGTTCGGGTTTAACCTATTCGGTGATGCCGTGCGCGATACTTTGGATCCGCGACTTCGTTCTCGGTAATCCACTATCGCCAATAAAAGTGTTACAGGGCACCCGCACCATCGGGTGCCCTTTTCTTTTCAGGAGAATACGATGACGAAACGTGTAGCCATTCTGGGTTTTTTGCTAGAAAGTAATAATTTCTCTCCGATCACGACCGAAGCCGACTATCGCCGCCGTTGTTATCTTGAAGGCGATGAAATCCTTGAGGAATTGAAACGCGAGGCTCCTCGGACGCCTTCTGAAATTCTAGGCTTTAAGACGCGTATGGATGAAAGCGGTATTGATTGGGAGCTAATCCCTTGTGTGGTGGCCGATGCCGAACCCGGTGGCCCCATAGACCAGGCTTTCTTTGATGCGACGCTGGCAAAGATGCGTGGCTATTTGGAACAGGCCGGTGATTTAGACGGTGTTTATATCGCCAGTCATGGCGCCATGCGCGCAACAGGTGATTGGGACCCGGATGCCAGCATGTATGCAATGGTGCGAGATGTCATCGGCCCTGACGTGCCCCTTATTGCGACACTCGATCTACACACCAATGTATCGGCACGGATGGCAGAACTCACCGATGTGCTCGTCTCATATTTGACCAATCCACATGTCGATCAACGCGAACGCGCAGCAGAATCAGCAGATATTATGCTCGAAATGTGGAGTGGCATGAAACCGCATCAGGTGTTCATTAAGGTTCCCATCGCGGCCCCGACTGTGACGTTGCTGACAGCCGAAGGACCATATGCAGACCTGATCTCATATGGTCAGACCAAAACGGGTGGCGATATTCTGAATGTGTCTATAACCGCAGGATTCATTTATTCCGACAGCCCAAAATGTGGGATGTCAGTGATCGTTAGTTCTCGGAACGATCCGGCAGTTGCCAAGGCATTGGCCGAAGATATTGCAGGACGGGCCTGGGCGGATCGTGGTCGTTTTAAAAAAGATCTGACATCTTTAAAGAGCGCGACAGAACTTGCGGTGGCAAATGGCCTGGATCGTGCGCGCCCTCAAATCATCATGGCGGATGTGGCCGACAATCCAGGGGGCGGCGCGAGTGGGAATACAACGTTCGTCGCCAAGGCATTAACAGATGCTGATGCACAAGGTGCATTCATTGGATTGATGATCGATGCCGATGTCGCCGCAAAGGCTCATGAGGTTGGTGTGGGTGGCAGCTTTCAAGCTGAGTTTAATGCGAACGGCGGAACCGAATTCGATGATCCACTGTCTTTATCTATGACTGTTGAAAAACTCACAGATGGACAGATCGTCGGGCGTCGAGGAATCCTAAGAGGACGCTCTGTATCGCTAGGACCATGCGCGCTTCTACGCGCCGGTGGTGTTTT
>DGNZ01000208.1:10706-17709 GCA_002389175.1 Rhodospirillaceae bacterium UBA4479
GTGGTGTTTTAATAGGCATCGCGAGCCATCGTAAACAATGTGCTGACCCAGCCATGGTTGAACAATTCGATCTGGATATTGCATCGCTTCGAACCGTTGTCGTGAAATCGCGCGGGCATTTCCGTGCGGGCTTTGACGAATATTTTACGCCGGATCGTGTTTACGAGATTGATTGTAAGGGCCTGACGTCACCAGTCCTGAGTAATTTCAACTGGAGTGATCTGATCCGTCCTGTGTATCCTTTGGACGAGGAGACATCATGGTCCGTACCCAAGCTTTAGCATCGGCAGTATTCTTAGCGTTAGCGATGATTGTTGTCGCCAGTACTGCCAGCGCCAATCAATCGTCGGCCCCTGAACTGGAAAACAAACCGATTGATCGGGGCTATGGCCAGCATGATGCGTGCTTTGGTGACAAGTACGAAAGCGATGATGACCTTAAGACGGGCAACGAGATTTCGATCGAAGATGTGCTGAAACTTCTCAATACGCCCGGCACTTAAGGACAAGCGTTACGACCCGCCGAGATACATTCCACCATTCACATGCATAATTTGTCCTGTCGTGTAACCCGCTTCGGGCGAGCATAGATATTTCACCATCGAAGCGATTTCATCGACTGTACCCAATCTTGGGACGGGGGCATCAACTTTGCGGTTGGGGCGTGCGCCAGCAGATGCGGGGCGGACCGTATCGATGAAACCTGGTGACACACAATTGACAGTGATGCCATCTTCGGCAAATTCGACCGCCAGACCGCGGGTAAAGCCTGCGAGGCCTGATTTTGAAACCAAGTTATGAACGCGTGTGCTGGTGCCAACATGCCAGGAAATACCGCCCAGAGTAACAATCCGGCCCCAGCCGTTCTTTTGCATCATTGGTATTGCTGCTTGCGAGCAATAAAAAGCGCCGTCCAACGTAATATCGATCACGTCGCGCCATTGTTCATGGGTCATCTCGAGGAATGGAACCTGCCCGCGCGAGGAAGCATTCAAAACCAGAATATCCACGCCACCAAAGGCATCAGCGGCATCAGCAAACATCTGATCGACCGCGGCTTTGTCTGTCACATTGGCCATGCAGGCGATGGCGTCGACACCCATGGCTTTGACTTCTTCCACGACTTGATTGGCGGCATCTGGGTCAGACACGCCGTTGACGACGATATTGGCCCCTTCTTGGGCCAAATGATGGGCAATGCCGCGTCCAATATTACGGGATGCCCCGGTGATGAGTGCCGTTTTTCCGGCGAGTGGCTTATCAGTCATTGGGTATGTATTCCTAAAGTTTTCTATTTGCCCTTAAAGGCTGGTTTTTGTTTATCGACGAACGCAGTAACGCCAGTCTTAAAATCGTCACTCATAGCGCAGCGAACGAAGCTATCGGTCTCGGCGCTGAGTTGGGCGTCTAATGTTCGATCTGCACTATCCAGTAACAAGCGTTTGGTTTCGGCATAGGCTTTTGTGGGGCCGTTCGACAGCCTGCCAGCAAGCTTTGCGACTTCGGCGTCCAAGGCATTTTTTGCCACGACTTTGTTAATCAAACCCCACTGAAGAGCCTTATCGGGTCCGAATCGATCTCCTAGCAGAGCGATTTCCATCGCATGCTTCATGCCTACGGTTTTCGGCAAATAATAGGTGGATCCACCATCTGGGCTTGTTCCCAAGTGACAATACGCAAGCGTAAACACCGTTTCCTCAGCCGAGATAACCAGGTCGCAACCAAGCATCAGGCTAAACCCAGCACCTGCCACAGCGCCTTTTACGGCACCAACAACGGGCATGGGAAATGCATTCATGTTATCGACGACGATGTGAATGCGCCCAAGGATGCTTTTGAACCATGCTTCGGCTTCGGCATCGTCAGTGGATTCTTCGAACTTGCGCTTGAAGCGTTTCACATCACCGCCTGCGATGAAGTAGTCACCAGTTCCCGTCAGAACGACACAACGGATATCGGTGCTTTGTTTAATGGCGCCCGTTATATCTATGAGTGCCGTCACGACATCATCGTTTAATGCGTTTAAGCTATTGGGTCGATTGATGGTGATTGTTGCGACCCCGTCGGTCAGATCGACGAGTACGGTATCGTTTGGTGATGAAATCATGTCATGCCCTTTGATGATTGAATAAGGGATTTGGTGATTGATAGGGAGAGATTAAAGTCCACGCATAGAATTGGCGAGGGCAGACATGAAAAAAACCGGGGCATTGCCCCGGCTTTTTTCAACATCTATTGAAGTTTAGCTGCCCGGCTGGTTTTGCCAGTACTCAACATTCAAACCACGGATCATATTGTCATGTTGAAATTCGAGGCAACGACGAAGGCCACCCACCATATAGGTGCTGGCACGGCCTGAGCATTCTTCGAATGCTTGCTCAGCGCTCTCCAGGATAGCCCCAGAAGCCGGTAACGGTATTTCATCACCGATAGAGTTCTGCCACATGCCATTGAATGTGTTGGCTGCGACAATCCCATCACTGGGCAAGGCTGCATTTAATTGCGCTAGTAACTGCGCTGAGCCTGCTTTGGGCTGATGATCGACATAGTCTTGACCAATAGTCCGCAACGAATTCGTCACAAACGCGATTTCATCTTCGGTTAAGGGATTGGGATCATTTTCTTCAGGGACAGGGATAAGGGATGCACCTTCCCAGACGACGATCTTAGCAGATTGTGCTCCAAGCGCTTTCATGCGTCCCAATTCAATCGATGCGGCGACGGACATAAACCCACGATTTTCAACGAAACGCATATGTTCGCTGGCGGGCAGTCGAACTTCTTGCCCGTCGGTGCTGGTCAGAACCAGTGTGAAGTGTTCCTTTGTGGCCGGAACATAGGCGGCACCCATCGTGGGCGCAGGCCGTTCGCGCTGCAGGCAATAGGTGGTGAGTTGTGCCGCACAAATTCCATCGGAACAGGCGAGCTCAATACCACTTTCCATTGGTAGAGCTGCTAGAATTTGTGGAGCCGCCTTTGCATCACTCGCCATGAGCGATGCGCTTAGTGCACATGCACCAATCAACCATGCCTTAAGTTTCATAACGCCTTAACCTCCTGCTTGTGGGCGGGAAGGCCGAGGCCGCGACGGTCAATAGTGACTAGAAGCCGGGCTGGCTCTCCCAATAATCCGTGTTCAGTTTCATAATCGTGTCATCGTGCTTGTATTCCAGGCAGCTTTTGATACCGCCCATGGAATGGTAGGACGAACGACCCTTGCACCATTCATAAATGCCCCTTGCGCGCTGAATTGCATCCGCACCAGCCGGGCGAGATGTGCCCAGGCCATCAATCACATCATGCCAAAGCTTGTCTAAAGCTTCATTAGAAGCAGGCATCTTTGGGATAATTGTCGCAGCCATGCGGTTGACGATTTGTGCTGCCTTGGCATCAGGTGTGGCATCAACAATATCCTGGCCATGTTCGCGCAATGACTTGGTGGCAAAGGCGAGCTCGGCTTCTGAAATCGGGTTTTCATCACCGGGTGTTGCCTCTGGCATCAGAGATGCACCAACAGCTGCGACGATCGTCGCAGAAACACCGCCGTGTGATGTGATCACGTCTTTAGGGATGATGGCCCGGACGGATGAATAGCCGCGCGCGCTGGAAAAAGACACATTATCCATCGCAGGCACTTTGACTTCAGACCCGTCTTCACGGGCAATGATCAGTGTGAAGGCTTTTTCATGAGTCGGCGTATAGGCCTGACCTGTGATGGGTACATCACGCTCGCGTTGCAGGCAGTAGCTAGTGAACGAAGTCGTACAAACTGCGCTGCCACAACTGATCGGCTGAGGACCAAGTGAAGCCATAACGGCAAGGATTTGTGGCGCAGCATGCCCCGAAGCGGGGAACGCTACGGTCGCTACCATTGCGAATGGTAGGAGTTTTTTGAATGTCATCATGCAATATTGTCACCTAAAATGGACATTCAGCGCAAGAGGTTCAAACATTACAAATTCAAATGCAGTTCATAAGCGAATTATGGCCGCTAGTCCGTTGACAGTTTGAGCATGGCCCGCGAACATCAAAAACAACTGAAAAACAATGATTAGGGGAGTTAAACAGTGTCTTTGGAAGGAATTCATGCGTTGAGTGCAGCGCAAGTCCGAGAACTTATTGTTAATCGTGACAGCGTTGAAGTTGCCATAATTGATATCCGGACAGAGCAGGTTTTCTCAAGGGCACACTTGCTTTGGGGCAATTCTGTGCCTCTATCCAGTTTAGAACTGGATATTCTTGATCGCGTCCCCAGACTGAACACCCCCATCGTTTTGTGTTCAGGTGATGCGGGAGATGACCCTTATATCGCGCGTGCAGCATCGAAATTAGCCGCCATGGGGTATTCCAATATTTCTTATTTAAAAGAAGGCCTTAAGGGCTGGGCTGATGCCGGATTCGAAGTGTTTTCAGGCGTAAATGTACCGTCAAAGGCCTTTGGAGAGTTTGTCGAACACACCTACGATACGCCACGGTTACCTGCGGCGGAACTCAAAAGAATGCTCGATGAAGATGATGACATCGTGGTTTTGGATTCGCGGCCAATGCCAGAATATAACGTCATGAATATTCCGACGGGAGTGGATGTCCCTGGTGCGGAATTGGCGCTTCGGGTCCATGATCTGGTGCCGAGCCCCGACACGACAGTGATTGTTAATTGTGCGGGCCGAACACGGTCAATCATCGGCTGCCAATCATTAAAGAACGCGGGTATTCCGAATAAGGTGGTTGCCTTAGAGAACGGCACCATGGGGTGGCAATTGGCAGGATTCGAACTGGGCCAAGGTAATACCGCCACCTACGACACACTGACGAATGCTGGATTAGACAAAGCCCTAGCGTGTGCCAACGGCGTCAAAGACCGTTTTGGCGTAAAGATGGTCGATCCGGATACATTGGCGCGCTGGCAGGCAGAAGATGATCAAACAACCTATGTGCTGGACGTGCGCGCGCCTGCTGAATTTGCCGAAGCACACATCCCTGGAAGTCTCTCCGCTCCTGGCGGGCAACTTGTACAGGCAACGGACCGGTTCGTTGGTACGCTGGGTGCCAGGATTGTCTGTGTCGATGACAACAGTGTTCGCGCGATCATGACGGCGCACTGGTTGGTGCAAATTGGCTGGGATGTTTATGTGTTAGAACCTGGCAGTATTGCGATGACGGAAACGGGTGAGAATGTCTCAACGATGCCCGCTATTCCAGATGTTACGACGCTATCGGCAACCGAGCTTGCCGCGCGAATGATCCAGGTCCACCTGATTGATCTGAACGACAGTGTCTCGCATCGGCGCAGCCACATTCCGGGAAGTCATTTTGCCATTCGGGCGAGCTTGCCTGGAAATTTGGATGAATTGCCGATGGATCGGCCCATTGTGCTGACATCACGAGATGGCACGTTGGCGAAATTCGCAGCTGCCGATCTGATTGCAGCAGGCTTTGATCGTGAAGTCTTGGTCTTAGAAGGTGGAAACGCAGCCTGGAAGGCCGCAAAGCTTCCGATGAAAGCAGGCTTTGCAGATAATCTAGATCCGCCTGTAGATGTGTGGTTCAAGCCATATGATAACGATGAAGCCCAAGAGGATGCGATGAAGGAGTATCTTAGTTGGGAAATTAATTTGGTCAGTCAGATCGAACGCGACGGGACCACCAATTTTCAAGCTTTCGATTAGGATACAGTCATGAAAATTATCGTTTTACCGGGCGATGGCATCGGGCCGGAAATCATGGATGCTACGGTAACAGCACTTCAGGCTGCGGATGAAGCATTTGGGTTGGGCTTAACACTTGAAACACATCGATTGGGATTGGACGCGATTGCACAGGATGGCTCAGCATTGCCTGATGCTGTCTTGGACGCATGTCGAAATGCCGATGGCACGATCATGGGACCTGTCGATACGTATGCATATCCGCCCGTAGAGGAGGGCGGCGTTAACCCATCAGGTAAGATGAGAAAATCCCTCGATCTATATGCGAA
Source organism: Rhodospirillaceae bacterium UBA4479 (assembly GCA_002389175.1). Lineage (GTDB taxonomy): Bacteria > Pseudomonadota > Alphaproteobacteria > Rhodospirillales > Casp-alpha2 > UBA4479. The sequence continues at coordinate 16,683 of DGNZ01000208.1, forward strand.
TATTCGCCCCAGTCGAACTTTTGCGGGCGTACCGTCATGTGCGGAAAAAATGGATATGGTTGTGGTCCGCGAAAATACCGAGGGTTTTTATGCGGATCGAAACATGTTCATGGGATCAGGCGAGTTTATGCCGACCGAGGACTTGGCCTTATCGGTGCGAAAGATCACGCGCGCGGGCTGCAACAGAATTGCGGTCCAAGCGTTCGAGCAGGCCGAACGACGACGCAAGAAAGTCACTGCTGTCCACAAGGCCAATGTGCTGAAAATATCAGATGGTTTGTTCCTCGAAGAGGTCAACAAAGTTGCCAAGGAGCATCCATCGGTGGAATTGGAAGAATTGATCATTGATGCTGCTACAGCGCATTTGGTGCGCCGCCCTGAAGACTTTGACGTGCTGGTCACGACCAACATGTACGGCGATATTTTGTCTGACTTGGCGGCGGAACTGTCCGGCGGGATCGGGCTTGGTGGCTCGATCAACGCCAATGATGATGTTGCGATTGCCCAGGCGGCGCACGGCGCGGCACCCGATATTGCAGGGCAGGGAACGGCCAATCCCACAGCGTTGATGGTGTCTGTTGGCATGTTGTTAGATTGGCTCGGCTCAAAAAATAGTCATAACGATCTGATTGCGGCGGGGGCTGCCATGCGTGATGCAGTGACCAATGTGTTAGAGCAGGGTATTGCCCGCACGCCGGACCTTGGTGGTTCGGCAAGCACAGCCGACATCGGCCGGGCGGTCGCAGAACGAATTACAGCAATTTCAAAAGAATAACGCGGGTTATTCGGCGGCAGCAGAAAGTGTTGGGTAGAGTTCTTGAACGTTGGTGAGTGTTTCTGTAGCCCAAATCCGTTCTTCAAGCTGGCGCGTGTGTGCTTCGCCAATCACAGGTGTCGCCAATTCGCGGTATTTCTCCGAAAGTTCGATATCGGATAACGGCGCGTCTGGGTCACCTTTACGTGTCGGCGCGTGTTGGACCAGCGTTTCACCGTTCTTGAGTTGGGTGATGACAGTCGCGGATCGTTG
>DGNZ01000442.1 GCA_002389175.1 Rhodospirillaceae bacterium UBA4479
CGCCGCTGGGTGGCAGCGCGGGCAATCCTTATGCCTATCAAGCGAACCATCCATCACGCGCATTATCCGAACAGGCGCAAGATTTCTATCGTCCACTCGGCGGCGCACCGGGCATGGATGCAGCGCCCGGTGCGCGCATGGAACACGTTGATGCAGATGGTGTCGTCACTGACGGACCCGGTGCGGATTACCCGCTGGGGGTGGCCCGCGCCCAGGTGCACAAAACCTATGTGGTGGCGCAAACGGGCGACGGTATTGTGATCGTCGATCAACATGCGGCCCACGAACGCTTAACCCAGGAAAAGATTAAAACCGCGATGGCCCAGGGCGGTGTGCACCGCCAGATGTTGCTGATCCCCGAAGTGGTCGAAATGGAAGAATCCGCCTGTGACCGGGTCTTGGCGCGCGCCGAAGAATTCGCGGCCCTCGGCCTGATTATTGAGCCGTTCGGCACTGGGGCGATTGCGGTCCAGGAAGTCCCCGCACTGCTGGGTGAAACCAACGTGCAGGGCCTCATCCGGGATTTGGCAGATGACCTGGCCGAGATGGATACCGCCGTCGCGCTTGAGCGACGTATCGATGATGTATGCGCGACGATGGCATGTCATGGCAGTGTTCGCGCGGGCCGTGTCCTGAGTGCCGATGAAATGAATGCGCTGTTACGCGAAATGGAATCCACACCGCATTCCGGGCAATGCAGTCATGGCCGTCCGACGTACGTGGAACTCAAACTCGCCGATATCGAAAAGTTATTCGGTCGCCGTTGACGGCGGTTTTTTGTCTGCGATTTTCACAAAGCTGATTTGTGCCGCGCCGTATTTTCGCTGATTCAAAACCTCAAAACCGAGGGGTATTTCGAATTCGGTTTTTGACGCTGTTTCAACAACACACAGGCTATCGGGACCAATCCAGCCCCGTGCTTTGAGCGACAGCAATGTCGGCCCCGAGATTTCCTGATCATAGGGTGCGTCTAAAAACGCCAATGTGGCAGGGCAGTTGGCCGCACGCGGTGGGGGTGGCAGTTTGGTCGCATCCAACCGCAACACATGGATGGCCCGCGCTTTGCCCAGCGCCCCTGCGTTTTTCAAAATGCTGGCGCGGGATCGATCATCGTGTTCGATGAAGGTGACGGAGGTGGCACCGCGGCTTAATGCTTCTAAGCCTAATGCACCCGTGCCCGCGAATACATCGATCACGGATGCATCGGTAAGCGCTGGCGAAAACGCTGCGTGTTCCAGAATATTAAAAACACTCTCGCGGACCCGGTCCGATGTGGGGCGCACATCGCGGCCTTCGGGGGCGACCAGACGTCGTCCTTTGAATGTGCCGCCTACGATCCTCACGAGAGGTACGAGCCGATCTGTTCGCGGAGCACTTTGGGCTTCACTTCTTCGACTTCGCTACGCTTTAAATAGCCCAATTGGAATGGGCCATAGGCGGTGCGGATCAGGCGGTTCACGGTCATGCCCAAATGTTCCATCACTTTTCGGACTTCGCGGTTTTTGCCTTCTTTGATCGACACCGTTAGCCACGCGTTGGCGCCGGTACGCTTTTCAAACGCGGCATCGATGGGGCCATAGCGAACACCATCAATTTTGATACCTTTCTTAAGGCTTTCTAAATCTTCATCTTTGACGCGGCCATGCGCGCGCACCCGGTACCGACGTGTCCATGCCGTTGCGGGTAATTCCAGTTTGCGGGCCAATTCACCGTCGTTGGTCAGCAACAACAATCCTTCGGACGTTAAGTCCAGACGCCCGACCGATATCACCCGCGGCAACGTCTTGGGCAGCGCATCAAAAACCGTTTGTCGGCCTTCGTTATCGCGGTGCGACGTCACCAGCCCTGTCGGCTTGTGATACCGCCACAGGCGACTTTCTTGTTTCATTGGTAGCGGTTTGCCGTCGACGATGATGGTATCGTTGGGCCCAACAACGCACGCAGCCGATGTGAGTTTATCGCCGTTCACGATGACGCGGCCCGCATCGATCCAGCGTTCGGCTTCGCGCCGGGAACATAGCCCCGCGCGCGCCATCACTTTGGCGATGCGTTCTTGTTTTCCGGGTGTTGAAGATTCTTCTGACATGGCGATGGGATGACGTGCAGCGTCTTTAAAGTCAAGCATCCTTGACCACGCGCGGGCGGGACGGCAGGGTCTGCAAATGTCAAAGACCGATGCACAATTCATGGAAATGGCGATGACAGCTGCGAAAGTCGCCGCTGAAGAAGGTGAAGTGCCTGTGGGCGCAGTGCTGGTCTCGCCCATGGGCAACGTGATCGCCATGGCAGGGAATAGCGTTGAATCCGACGACGATCCGACCGCCCACGCCGAGATGCGTGTTATTCGTCTGGCAGCTAAGACGCTCAAGTCCCCGCGACTGCTCGATTGCGATTTGTTTGTGACGCTAGAGCCCTGTGCCATGTGCGCACAGGCGATATCCTTGTCACGGATCCGGCGGCTGGTGTTTGCGGCTTATGATCCCAAGGGCGGCGGGGTTGAGCATGGTGCCCGCGTGTTCTCGCATCCGACCTGTCATCACCGCCCCGATGTGGTGGGTGGTTTGATGGAAACCGATGCGGGTGTGCTGCTCAAAGATTTCTTTGCGACGAAGAGATAACCCCCTCACCTAACCTCTCCCCCCAAGGGGGGAGAGGGATAAAGACGGTATTCGTACAGGGTCCCGCTCCCACACATCGTGGGGGAGAGGACAGGTGAGGGGGCTCTCAAGCCTCAGGCGCTAGGGGAAGATTGACCAAAATGTTTTGCGGTTTCAGGCGCAGGCGTTTTTTGTCGGACATGGCGAGGCCCATATAGATCGGGCGACCTGCGATATCGGGTTGCATCAGGCTGGGGTCTTTGAATTCCATGCGAAACAACGACAGCAAACGTTCCAAACGGTCTTCGTCGACATCAATGTCATTATATAGATCGTTCAAAATCCCCGTCGCATCGGGATCAAGGCCGATGTGCCAGACCCATTTTTCATCGGTGATTTTCTGTACAGGCTGGATCGAAACTTCGGCCCCGGTGAAGTGCAGGACCCATCCTTCGAGTACACGACACAACGCATCCAGGCCTTCGCGTGCGAATGACAGGTCCAGGACCATGTCGTGAAGTTCGTCACGCTGCCAGTATTTGTAGGCGTTGTCGGCCTGCATCACATCCAGATCGACTTGTTTGGGTTTCACGCCGCCTTCGACCAGCAACTGTCCGATCGATCCCATGCCGCCGGTGTTGGCCAGCATTTCGACGACTTCCAGGTCGCCAGACAAAATTGATCCTTCGTGGACGGTGACGGTTTGTTCGCGGAAAAACAGTTCTGCGGCGCGGGCGCGGAATGGATCATCCGTACCGTCCAGAACTTGGCGGACAACGACGTTAGCCATTTGATCCAGGAACATCGGGGGAATGCGAACGTCGCCCTCGCGGAAAATATCCAAGTAGCATCCTTCGACGGTGCCTGCCTTGACCAGACGGTCCCTGAAATCGATCAGGACTTTATAATTCTCGCGGCCATCAGGATCTTCGAGGGCATTGATTTCTTTAGAACTGACCTTGCGCTTGGATTCCGATAATAGCGCCGCATGAAGGGCGCGTTCTTTGTCGCACGATTCCTCAACCGGGGCGATTTCCGGACGATTGAAGTACGCACGCAAGAAATCATCGGTCACCGTTAAATGCCCGTCAGCATCGGGCGTTAGCAGATGATAGCCCGAATTTTGCCAAAAGTTGGGCCGTCGCGCCGCCATCGGTGGGGGGAGGTTCTCCATAAACGAATTACCCGATCTGATCAGTTGTGGCCGGAAATATCAGCGTGAATCGGCATGGTCTCTTTGAATTTTGCTTTTTGTTCTTCGCTCGCAGGGGCCTGGTGCTTTTCTTTGTATTCGTCGTACGGCATGCCGTAGACCATTTCCCGTGCGTCTTCTAACGACAGTTCAACATCGCGCGCCTCGGCACCCGCAACCAGCCATTTCGATAAGCAGTTCCGGCAGAATCCTGCCAAGTTCATGATGTCGATGTTTTGGGCATCGGTGCGGGTTTGCAAATGTTTGACCAAACCGCGAAAGGCGTCGGCCTGAATTTCGTTGAGTGTTTTATCGTCCATGTTTCGTCCCCTGCATTATTGACCAGTCTTATTGAAGTGTTGTGCGAGATATAGGGACGATGCGGCCTAGCGTCCAGAGACCTAGCGGTCGATGGCGCGCCAGCCGATATCGCGGCGACAGAAACCCTCGGGCCAATCAATGGCGTCAACCCCGGCATAAGCCCGCTTTTGCGCCTCAGCCACCGTATCGCCAAGGGCTGTCACCCCCAACACCCGTCCACCGTTGGCAACCAGTGCGCCATCGTCATTCAGTGCGGTCCCGGCATGAAAAACGGTGACATCGTCGAGTGCATTGGCATCTTCGACACGCTTAATCACCGTGCCCTTGCGGTACTTGCCGGGATACCCCTTTGCGGCCAGCACCACGGTCAGTGCGGCGCGCTTATCCCATTTGAGTTTGATCTTATCCAAGTTGCCCGTCGCCGCCGCATGCAACATATCCAGCGCATCCGATTTCAGGCGTGACATAATCGGCTGACATTCGGGATCGCCAAAGCGCACATTGAACTCGATAACCTTTGGGCCGTCTTCGGTGATCATCAACCCTGCGAACAGCACGCCCGTATAGGGCGCACCTTCTTTGGCCATCGCCTCGACCGTCGGTGTAATGATCTTGTCCATGATCTGTTTTTGCATGGCGTCATCCAGGACAGGTGCCGGGGAATACGCCCCCATACCGCCCGTATTGGCCCCGTGGTCGCCGTCATGGACCTGTTTGTGGTCCTGCGCACCGCCCAGCGGGATCGCCCGGGTGCCGTCGCAAAGGGCGAAAAAGCTCGCTTCCTCGCCGACCATGAATTCTTCGATGACAATTTCAGCGCCTGCGTGCCCAAACGCTTCTTCGATCATGATGTGATCAACGGCGGCATAGGCTTCGTTCAGGGTATGGCTCAGGATCACACCCTTACCCGCAGCCAAGCCATCGGCTTTGACGACGACGGGGTGGTTTTTGACCCGGATGTATTCCTTGGCGGCATCTGGCTCATCGAACCGCTGGTAATCTGCAGTTGGGATATCGTACTTGGCCAGCAGGTCCTTCATCATCCCCTTGGAACCCTCAAGCTCTGCGGCTGCGGCAGATGGTCCAAACACGGGGATATCCATCGCATTGATCTTGTCTGCCAAACCCTCAACCAACGGGGCTTCGGGGCCGACCACGACAAAATCAATTTTGAGGTCTGTGACCGCAGCGCAAAGTCCGCGAATGTCCTCTGCATCGATATCAATGCATTCGGCGACATCGGCGATGCCCGCGTTGCCAGGGGCGGCATACAGCTTGGTCAATTTTGGTGACTTTGAAATTGCCCATGCCAGGGCGTGTTCTCTGCCGCCACCGCCGACCAATAAGACGTTCATCTCGTATCACTCCCCAAGGATCAGAATTCTTCGTTACTCTACGACGGCAATCGACGGTTGTCTTCATGCCGTTGGTGAGACATATAGTCTAGTTATGAGCGACGCGCCGTCTACCCGCAATAGTGGGGATAACGTCCCCGTATTTTCGGTCACCGAAGTGTCCGGCTTGGTCAAGTCGACGGTTGAGGGTGCTTTTTCGCACGTGCGGGTCCGGGGCGAGATTTCGGGCTTTAAGCGCGCGGCCTCGGGTCATTTATATTTCACCTTAAAAGACGATAGCGCCGTGATGGATGGCGTGTGTTGGCGCGGCACCGCTGGTCGCTTGGCGATGAACCCCGAAGACGGCATGGAAGTCGTCGCCACCGGGCGTATCACCACCTATGCCGGGCGATCAAAATATCAGATGGTCGTCGAGACCATGGAGCTTGCGGGCGAAGGTGCGCTGCTCAAACTTCTCGAAGACAGGAAAAAGAAACTCGCCGCCGATGGCCTGTTCGACGAGAGCCAAAAACAGGAAATTCCGCACCTTCCCGATGTGATTGGTGTGGTGACGTCGCCCACAGGGTCGGTCATTCGCGATATCCTGCATCGATTGTCCGATCGCTTCCCCAGACACGTGTTGATCTGGCCTGTGTTGGTGCAGGGCAATGGTGCCGAAAATCAAATCGCTAACGCCATCAACGGTTTCAATATGCTGGGTGACAATGGTCCTGTCCCCAGGCCCGATCTGATTATTGTGGCGCGCGGCGGTGGGTCGCTCGAAGACCTATGGTGTTTCAACGAAGAATTGGTCGTGCGCGCGGCAGCAAATTCTGAAATTCCGCTGATTTCGGCGGTCGGTCACGAAACCGATTGGACGCTGATTGATCTGGCGGCAGATGTGCGCGCCCCGACCCCAACGGCAGCGGCGGAAATGGCCGTACCCGTGCGCATGGAAATTTTGGCCCAGGTTTTGGATTGCGAAGGCCGCCTGATCCGGGGTATTCGCCGGACGTTGGATGGGGCCAAGCGTGATGTGGCGGCATTGGCACGCGGTCTGCCCAATTTGCGCCGCACGTTAGAAGACGCAGCACAACGCCTTGATGATTGGTCGGAACGCTTGGCGAATGGCTTGCGTACGGGATTGAAACAACGCCGATCTAAAGTCCCCAACCGTATTCCGCGCCCGGACCGTATGGTCACCGATGGCAAACGGAACCTGGCGCGCGAAGTCCAGGACTTGAGACGTGCTGCAGACCGCGTGGTGACACGCAAGCGCGATCGCTTGATCACAGCGGGTAAGTTGCTCGACAGTTATTCGTACGAGCGGGTGCTGGATCGTGGCTTTGCATTGGTCACAGGGGCCGATGGCGCACCGATCTTGTCCGCCACACAGTTGTCGCCGGGCGATGATGTTTCAATCCGCCTGAAGGATGGTGAGCGGGGCGCGCGCATCACGGGCGGCGCGGCGGCTGTAAAACCCGCGCGCAAACCTAAAAAACCCACGACGGGTTCAGATGACCCACAGGGCAGCCTGTTGTGATCCGGGTATTCGTTCTGTCCGCGCTAGTGTGTGTCGCGGCATTTACTGTCCGCGCCGAAGTTCCGCTGACCTTGACGGGGAATGCCGTCGAGGGCGGACTGATGTTTGGCAAAACGAACCCTGATTCCTACGTGGCGTTCGAAAAAAAGCCTGTTGAGGTCTCTGCAAACGGCGATTTTCTGATTTCATTTGGCCGTGATTCAGCAGGGACCAGAGAACTGACCATTTTTACGCCGGGAGACGCACGTGTTGAATTGATTGAGGTCGCCGACCGAGATTTCAAGATCGAGCGCATCGATGGATTGCCCAAGCGCAAGGTGACACCAGATCCAAAAGCCATCGCCCGAATTGGGAAAGAGAAAAAAGAAATCAATGCGGCCCGCCAAGAAACCGATGCCGTGCCGTATTATTTGGGCGGCTTGCAATGGCCCGCGATGGGCCGGATTTCAGGCGTCTATGGATCGCAGCGCATTCTTAATGGGAAACCTCGCCGTCCGCATTACGGGACTGATATCGCCGCGCCCACAGGCACGCCGATTCGCGCCGTCGCACCGGGGCGTGTCGCGTTCGTGCATACGGGTATGTTTTTTAACGGCAAGACCGTGCTGATCGATCACGGGCTGGGCCTTCGATCCATCTACATTCATCTGAGCGAAACGTTTGTCACCGCAGGTCAGCAAGTCGATTTGAATACCAAGATCGGTGCGATCGGACAGACGGGTCGCGCAACCGGGCCGCATCTGCATTTTGGAATGACGCACGATACGACGCCGGTTGATCCAGAAGTCGTCTTGGGGCCGATGCCGAACTAAGCGATGCCATTTCCCACTTTGTCTGTGATGTCTTTAGGCCAGCGATTGTGCAGCCACATCCATTGTTCAGGATGTTCACGAATCCAGCCCTCAATAGTTTCATTCACGCGCGTCATCGTCCGTAAAATATCGGCATCGCGATCACCGGTGTCTTCGGCATAAAAAGGCTCTCCGACATCAATGGTAAAGCGCGCCCCCTCGATACGGATGACACGCGCAGGTAAAATCGGACATTTGAATTTCAATGCCAAGATCGCCAGCGCAGGCGCTGTCATGGCGTCATGGCCGAAAAATGGAACAGCAATGCCGTCATTCATTTTTTGATCAACCAGCATGCCGACATGTCTTTTGTCGCGCAGGGCCCTCATGATTCCTTTCGCGCCCTCGCTCCCTTTGCGGAGCAAGATGTCGCGAATGCTTGAGCGCCCCAGCAAGTACAAACGTTCAATCAGCCTGTTATTGGCTTCGCGATACACAAATACGCTATCAATGCCATAAGCGAGCGTGACGAGCGGCGCCAATTCCCAATTGCCGATATGCGCGCTAAAAAATATTCCCGCTTCGCCGTCATCTCTGAAATCTTCAGCATGTTGCTGACCAGAAATAAGGGCACGCCCATCTGCAGGGTCAAACGACAGCCGGCTTGAATGGGGAAATTCTCCGATTGTACGTCCTAAATTTTGCCACATCCCAATGACAATTTCTTCAACTTCGGGTTCAGTTTTTTCAGGGAAAGCCATCTTTATGCGCGCCTTGGCACGATTTGAAATACTTAAGCGGGGGCCAATTTTGCCGCCAATTAGCCCACCGATTCCTGATGCCCAATCCAGCGGTAAAATACGAAAGAAACCCCACAACAAAACCGCAGCCAAAGCTTCGAGCGGATGGCGCACATATTTTGCAAACGGTGTGGCGGGTCTAAGCATGCGCCGTCCTGGGCCCAATGGCCTTTGTTACAAATTTGATGAAGGTGGCTTCGTTCTGCCATTTGATATCGACATGAAAGGCGGTGACTAAGTTTTTTATTTCAGGACTGAGCCGGACATGATCCTTGGCCGTCGTGACCAATTGTGCCGATTTGCTGGCGGCTTCTTTTTGAAGGTTATGGATTTCCGCATCGGTGTAGTTGTGATGGTCCGGGAATGATCTGGTTTCAACGATGTCGGCCCCTGCCACGACAAGGCTGTCGAAAAACTTTTGCGGCCGACCGATCCCGGCGAAAGCCAAAACGCGTTTTCCTTTGATGTCGTCGCTGTTCCCCAACGCGATGGTATCTGCAGTGAAGACGGGTTTATCCTTTGCGGCGGATAAAATGGTTTGTGGCAATTGTCCAATCCCAATGACGGCGTCCGCACGTTTGATCCCAGTGCTTAAGAATTCTCGCAAGGGGCCGGCCGGGAAGCCATATCCATTGCCGATGCCGTAATTCCCATCAAACACCAAAAGGCTGATCGTCTTGGCAAGCGACGGGTTTTGAAAACCGTCATCCATGACAATTACATCAGCACCCGCCTCGACGGCCTTTTTTGCGGATGCGACCCGGTCCGCGCCAATCCAAGTGGGGGCGATGTTGGCGTACAGTAGCGCTTCGTCGCCGACTTCATGATGGATGTGCGTTTGCTTATCTACTTGGGCAGGGCCGTCTAGCGAACCGCCGTATCCCCGGATGATCACATGTGGTGTTCGATCCATCGCAATTAAATGCTGGATCAGGTTCAAGCCAACCAAAGTCTTTCCGGCACCCCCCATCACGAGGTTACCCAGACAGATGACAGGCACAGGTGCTGTCCATGTCGGGGGCTTGGCTGCCCGCACGCTTGTCATGGATGCATACAGCGCACCCAAGGGTGACAGCAGGTGCCCAATAGCCGCCGTGGGCCCCGATTGCCAGAACTCAGGCGCGCGCATGGGCGTTGTCCTCTGCGGCATCCAGCAGCGGGGAAATGCGATCAATGAAACGCTCTAATACAGCAGATTCGGCTTCGGCATATTTCAATGCGGCTTGGGCGCGGGACTGTGCGCGTGAGGGGTTTTCCAAATCCTTGGCGACGGCCGCTGCCAATTGTTCGGTATTGGCGACGACTTCTAGCCCGCCGGCTTCAAGCATGGAACGGATGATTTCTTCGAAATTCCATGTATGTGGCCCGACCAAAATGGCAGCCCCCAGTCGTGCGGGTTCGATGGGGTTCTGCCCCCCGGCGGCAACAAGGGATTTGCCCATGAAAACGATGGTCGACAAGCGAAAGAACAGCCCCAGCTCGCCCAGCGTATCGGCCAGGTATATATCGGTTTCAGGGGTTACAGGTTCACTGTTGGAACGGATGGCGACAGACGCCCCGTTCTCCCGCAGCATGGTGGCGATTTCCTCGCCGCGTTCGGGATGACGGGGCACGATGATGGTCAGTAAATCACGGTGTGATTGCTTAACGGTGCAATGGACATCCCATGCTATTTTCTCTTCGCCATCGTGGGTGCTGGCGGCGACCCACATGGGGCGGAGGCCCGTGCGTGTGCGGATTTCGACTAAGGTGCCCTCGTCACAAGGCAATGGTGGGACGGAAAATTTCAGGTTGCCGATCCGCTCAACTTGCTTTGCACCAAGAGCGACATATCGCTCAACATCGGAATCCGTTTGCGCCAATACCAGATCGAAACATCCCAGCAGATTTCGCGCAAAGCCGGGCCATTTTTGCCATTTTTTGAATGATGGCGGCGACATACGGGCGTTGACCAGAACCATGGGAATGCCCTTGTGATGGGTTTCGGTCACAAGGTTCGGCCACAACTCTGATTCAAACCAAAACGCCACATCGGGATGCCAATGCTCCAAGAACTGGGTCACATAAGGTAAGCGATCCACGGGCACATATTGATGTATGGCGCCTTCGGGCAAGCGTTCACGCATCAGCCGTGCAGATGTGACCGTGCCCGTTGTGACCAGGACAGATGGTGCGTTCGCCCGCGATAAAATCTCGTTGATGACAGGTAGCATCGACAAAGATTCGCCGACGCTGGCCCCATGCAGCCAGATCAAATGCCCTTCTGGCCGCGGCAGTTCAGGCTTACCCAAACGTTCATGGAACCGTGCGGGATCTTCTTTGCCGCGTTTCATGCGTTTGCGCAAATAATGCGCAATCAACGGTGCGCCGAAAGATGTTGCCAGACGGTACAGTGCCAAAATCATGCGGGGCGCTCCCACGCTTGATCGTCAGGTGCGACGGGATCGCGTCCCGTCAAGCGGTCACACTCGGCAGTGCGATCGTTTAAGCTGGCTTCGAGTTGAAGACGGGCGGCTTCCAGTGCTTCAGCATCGGCTTTTTTAGGGACTTCGATGGGTGCGCCGTATAAAATCACGCCCTTCGAGAACGGCCAGCCGATCAAAAACCGATCCCAGGTGCCCATGACTTTGCCGCTTCGAATGCCATAGGTCACAGGAATGATGGCGGCACCGGACATTTTGGCAGCGAGGATCACCCCCTCGGATACGCGCATCCTTGGACCACGGGGGCCATCCGGGGTGACCCCGACATATTCACCTGATTTGAGCGCCTTCAAAATCGCACGAAGGGCCTGGGCACCACCCTTTTGGGTGCCGCTTTTTGATGTCGACCCCTTGATCCAGCCAATCCCAAAATGTTTGATGATATTGGCGATTAAGGCGCCGTCGCGATGTTCGCTGATCAGCATTTGGATATGTTCAGGCCGTTGCCAACAGCACGGCATGACCAGAAGGCGTCCATGCCAAAAACACAAAATGGTCGGCAAGCCTGCGTCGGCACGTTCATCCAGGGTTGCGCGGCCTTGCACATCCCAGCGGCTGGTGAGCCATACCAAGCGAATGTATAGAGATCCCAGCCAGCATGCGAAGCGCCGGACACCGTCACTTTTTAAAATGGATTTCAGGGCTTTTTTCACGAATAGATTCCCAAGCCGTCAATCCGCGCTGGCGTGTGCGCGCTGCTGTGCTTCGGCGGCGAACTGCATGGCATACAGTTTTTCGTAGGCACCACCCTTGGCGATTAACGCATCATGGGGGCCATGCTCTACAATACGGCTATCCTGGATGACATAAATCAGATCGGCATCGACAATGGTTGATAGACGGTGCGCGATCACCAACGTGGTGCGCCCCTTCATCAGGTTGTCCAACGCGGACTGAACTTTGCGTTCTGATTCTGTATCCAACGACGATGTGGCTTCGTCCAGCAACAGGATAGGGGCGTTTTTCAACACCGCCCGTGCAATCGCCAAACGTTGGCGTTGCCCGCCTGATAATTTGACGCCACGTTCGCCGACCATGGTGTCGAACCCTTGGGGGAGTTCACGGATAAAATCGAGGGCCGCTGCATGTTCGGCAGCATCTTCGATCTCGGCTTCGGATGCACCGGGTTTGCCATATGCGATGTTGGCCCGAACGGTATCATCGAAGAGTGTGACTTCTTGGCTGACCAGCGAGATCGCACCATAGAGGCTTTCGAGTTTGGCATCGCGTACATCAAGGCCATCGATGGTGATGCATCCGCTATCGATGTCATGAAACCGTGGGATAAGATTTAATATCGTTGATTTACCAGCCCCCGATGGGCCGACAAGCGCCACAGTTTTGCCTGCAGGTATATCCATGTCGACGTCACGTAGTGCGGGTTGTTCGCTTCCCCGGTAGGAAAATCCAACATTCTCCAAACGGACGTTGCCTTTTACGGGATCAGGTAGCGGGACAGCATTCGGTCGTTCTTGGATGGCGGATGCAGTGTCTAGCAATTCAAACAATCGCTGTGCTCCGGCCAAGCCTTCTTGCAAGCTGGCGTTTAAGTTGGCCAATCGCTTCATCGGCTCGTAGGCCATAATCAGCGCGGTGATGAATGAAAAGAACGATCCTGCATCCAGGTTTTCATGGATCACACGATAACCACCATAGACAACCACAATGGCGACGGCACACCCGCCCAGGGTTTCCATAATCGGGCTGGAAAGGGCGCGGGTTTTTGCAGACTTGATGGTCAGTTTGAAGATACGTTCGACCAAGTTGCCGACACGGTCGGATTCATAGTCTTCCATCCTGTAGGCTTTGACGACGCGAATGCCCGCAAAGCTTTGGTCTAAGATGGCGGTAAATAGCCCGGTTTCTTCCTGGGTATTTGCGGTGACTTTGCGCATGCGACGACCCAGCCTGACGACAGGAATAACCGCAATCGGAAAGACAAAAAACGTAATCAGTGCCAATTGCCAATCCTGGTAAAACATCAGACCGACAAGGCCGATCAACGACAGGGTGTCTTTTCCCACCCCCGTCACGACGTTTGAAACGGCGACACGCATCTGGTTGATGTCGACCAAGAACCGGGACACCAGCCGTCCTGTTTGCATGGAATGGAAGAAGCCCAAATCCATCCCGATAAGGTGGCGATACAGTCTGTTTTGATTATCCGCGATGATGCGTAAACCGACAAAAGCCATCAGGACAGATTGGCCGTAGTTCGCTAATCCTTTGAACAAGAAGGTCAGGGTTACAGCAATCGCCACCCACCACAGCATGTCCTCGTCTTTGGCGCCAAAGACGTCGTTGACGATGGGTTCCATCAAATAGGCGGAAAAAGCTGTCGTGCCAGCGAATACCGCCATACACGCAACGGCCATGACCAAATACTTGATGTAATGCCGTAAATTGTCGCGGAATAAACGCCGGACGAGGACCGACGTCGAGAGGTGTGCGGGGGATGTGGTTTCGTCGTTGTTTTGCAAGGTGTTGCGCCCTAAATCATCGTCGCGCGGACCATATCACGCTGATCCGGCGGGGCCAATGCATCTGGTACACCAGAAACCTTGGCCTCGGCATCTTTGACACTCTTGATGACGGGTAGGTTACAGTGATGCAATACCGCCTTTGCGCCGTGACCACCTTGCAGGCTCATCGATGAATTTATAAATTTCTTCGAGATCGCGCGGCCCCAGATACTCATGGGTCTCGGCACTTTTTATGATGTCCTTAAGTGTCGCCAACGACAGCATTTTGTGTTCCGTCGAAAAGATATCGAAATCGATCAGCACGAATGTCGCGGCGACCTGGGCTTCGGCTTTTTTCAGGGCGACGTGGAATGTGGATTCACTCGATCCATCGGTCGCAAGATCATCGACCAGAAGAGCGGTGTCATCGACCTCGAACGTCCCTTCAAACTGCGACAATCGGCCAAACCCTTTGCCCTGCTTGCGCGCCAGGACGAGTGATTTTTGCAAACGGTCTGCAATCAATGTCGCGAATGGAACCCCGGTCAGCTCGCACCCTGCGATGAAGTCAATCGACGTGATGGTCAGTTTTTCGGCAATACTTTCCAGGGCCAAATCAACCAGTAATGTGCGATCATCGGGTGATGATATGATTTTCTTGCAGTCGATGAAGACGGGGCTTGCCCAGCCTGACGAGAAGAAAAAGGGATCACCCTCGGTACGAGTATAAAGGGCGCAGCTTTTAATGATGATGTCTGCCGTCGCTGCGGCACGTTCTGCGGACGTCCTCATTTACGTGTTCTCCGTCTGGTCGTTGGCGGCGGCAAGCATCGCGCTGCCTATAACATTGGTTGCCACAAAAAAATCTTCAAATTCCATCGCTTCGTGCGGGTTGTGACTGCCTTTGTCATTGCGCACAAACACCATCCCGCTTGGAATGCCCATATTGGCGAATACGGATGAATCGTGCCCAGCACCCGATGCCATGACTTCGTACGTCGCCCCGTGTGCATCGCATGCGTCGCGTAAAATTTGAATCACTTCGGGGTCCATCACAGCGGGCGGCGTCAGCGATGGTATGCCTAAATCAAATTCCACACCGCGTCTTTTGCCGACGTCTTCGCATTCAGATTGGATCAGCGCTTCGAATGATTTCAGGGTTTTGATGTCCTGGCTTCGGTATTCCAGTGCAAATGAAACCTCGCCCGGGACACGCGATACGGCGTGCTCCTTTGGATTGGTTTCAACGATGCCAGCGGTGACGACCAAATCCTCACCCCATTCCAAAAGTACACGCCAGTGTTCATCGATCCGCACCATAAGGTCACACATCGCCATCACCGCATCGTGGCGCAGCCACCTGGGCACAGCGCCTGAATGTGCGGCCTCTCCGGTGCAGGTCACATGTCTGTGTCGGTGGTTGCCCCTGATCCCTGTGACGATGCCGACGGGCTTGTTACGTGCGATCAGGATCGGGCCCTGTTCGATATGAAGCTCAAACCAATGATGCATGCTTTTGGGATCGATAAGCCGCGCACCCGTTTTCAACAGATCAACATCAGCCCCAGATGCGCGCATGCAGTCGGCCAGTGTCTTTTCACCATCGCGGTGGGGGGACGTGAAATCATTCTCGGTTAACTGCCCGAACATCGCGCGTGAGCCAAAATAACACGGGCCGCCAAACCATGCGCTTTCTTCACCGCGGAGCGCATATAGGTCCATCGGCCGAATGCGTTTCACCTGGTTTTTGGCATCGATCAGAATAATTAACCCGGCAATGACCCCGGCGGCCCCATCGTAGTTGCCACCCTCGGGGACGCTATCCATGTGGGACCCCGTCGCGACGGAGGGTATATCGCCTGCTTCGCCCGGCAATCGAATGCGCATGTTCTTGGCGCTGTCCCATTGGACTTCCAGTCCAGCATCCGTTGCGTGGTTTTCGATCAACTCAAAGGCGGCAGTTTCGCTCGGCCCATAGGTTTCGCGCGACACACCGATCTCCGATGGAGACAGTTGGCGCAGTTCATCGAATATCTCTATGGCAAGGTGTCGTGACTGCTCAGAGACAGAAAAGTCAGACCCAGTGAATCCTTTGGACTTATCGATACTGGATGCTGAGTCGTTCATGGATCACCTCCAAAAAAAAATGGGGCGCCAGCACTGCTGATCGCCCGATTAGATTTCGGAAGCGAATATTATTAACTCAAATTCAGGACTGATACAATGATTGCCACTGACAACCCAGTACGTAACTCTCATTCTTGATGATGTCATTCCCGCGAAGGCTGGAATCCATAAGTTTCTTTAATAATAAGAGGTTGGTAGCGGTGTGCACGGTGAGTTGGATTCCCGCCTTCGCGGGAATGACGATACATTGTAGGCTTTTAAGTCCTAAACACCTGCGAGGGTCATGCCATCGACGCGCACCGTCGGTGAATTGGTGGCGTATTTGAATTTCAGATCATCTGCGGGCGTTATATTTTTAAACATGTCACGCAGATTGCTGGCGAGGGTGATTTCGCTGACGGGGTAGGTCAGCTCGCCATTTTCAATCCAGAACCCGCCAGCACCACGGGAATAGTCGCCGGTGACGCCGTTGACGCCCATGCCGATCATTTCGGTGACATAAAGCCCCCGATCAACGCCGCTGATCATATCATCGCGGCTGATGTTGCCCGCTTGCAGATGAACGTTTGTCGACGACGGGCTTGGCGGGCCACCCGTGCCCCGTGCAGCATGGCCTGTGGTCTCAAGGCCCAATTGCCGCGACGTGGCCAAGTCCATAATCCATGTGGTCAGGACACCGTTGTCGATCAGGTTGCGGGTTTTGGTGGCGACGCCTTCGCCATCAAATGGTTTGGATCTCAAACCGCGTTGGCGATGTGGGTCATCGACGATGGTGATGCCGTCGGCAAAAATTTTCGCGCCCATGCTGTCTTTTAAGAATGTCGTGCCGCGCGCCACGGACTGGCCGTTGATGGCACTCGACAAATGACTGACCAGTGATGATGCGACTCGGGGGTCAAAAATGACGGGGACTTGGGTGCTTTCAACTTTGCGGGGGTTCAAACGCCGCACGGTCCGCTCTGCCGCGCCGCGACCTAAATCAGTGGGGTCGGGCAAGTCATCTTGCCAAACACATGTTGCGTAGTCGTAGTCGCGTTCCATCCCGGTGCCTTCACCTGCGACGACGCTGACGCTGATTGAAAACCGGGATCCTTGCCGGAACCCGGCAAAACCATTGGTGGCAGCCAGGTACACGCTCGACTTGCCAAAGCTTGCCTCGGACCCTTCGGAATTGGTGATGCCGTCAACGGCGCGCGCGGCATCTTCGCAGGCACGCGCCATATCGATCATGTGCTCGGCGCTGGGTTCGGACGGATCGTATTGGTCCAAATCAGGAATGTCGGTGGCCAATTGATCGGGGTCGGCCAGTCCGGCATAGGCGTCGTCGGGCACGGCCTTGCCCATGGAGACGGCGCGTTCAATCAATTGCCCGATGGCATTCATGGATAAATCAGATGACGAGACCACGGCCTGTTTTTGGCCGATCAACACACGAAGACCCAGGTCTGACCCTTCTGAACGTTCCAAATCCTCAGTCTCACCAAGCCGGCAGGAAATGCTGGATGACGTGCCCGCAACCATAATGGCGTCGGCGGCATCGGCACCCGCGGCCTTTGCGTCTTTGAGAATGTCGTTCAGGTATCCTTGCGGATCATCGGTCGGAAATGGGTTGTCGGTCATGCGCATCAGCTCCCTTTGCTTACCGCCTATATATCGGTTGAATGAGCCTGAATTGCCAGTGATTTACTCAGGTAATTACGAGGGAAAACACGCGGTAGGTTATAACGGTTCTAACCCTACTTTATCTCGGGTTGTTACAGATCAGGACCCGGCGTATATTTTTCACGCACACGTGTTTTGCGCTTACGAGTCCGGGGGGGCTAGATGATGGGGCACGTGCATAAACATTGGCCAAATAAAGTTTTATTATGACGAAAATTGATCACGTTCTTGATACGTCGTCCGACGTATCGACCCGAGAAGAGCTTGAATCTGCTGTCGTCCGTTTTGCGGGCGATAGTGGTGATGGCATGCAACTCACCGGTGGACAATTCACCCAGGCCACGGCCCTAGCGGGCAACGATCTGGCGACATTCCCGGATTTCCCGGCTGAAATTCGCGCCCCCGTGGGCACGACCTTTGGTGTGTCATCATTCCAGATCAATTTCGGCGCCAACCGCATCATGACATCGGGTGATGATTTCGATGTCTTAATCGCGATGAACCCAGCAGCGCTAAAGGTTGAGATGTCGCGCCTGAAAAAGGGTGGCTTGCTGATCGTCGATACGGGCACGTTCAACGAGCGCAATTTGTTGAAGGCCGGGTTTGACGTCAACCCGCTCGAAGATGGCACCGTCGATGGTTTCAACGTTGTGGCCCTTGATGTTTCGGGTATGACCCAGGAAGCGGTCAAAGAATTCGACGTCTCTAAAAAAGAAGCGCTGCGGTGTAAAAACATGTGGGCGCTCGGGTTTGTGTATTGGCTTTTCGGTCGTGCCCGCAAGGCGACGCAGGACTGGCTGCAGGTTAAATTTGCATCCAAGCCTGATATCGCTGCCGCCAATATCGCGGCGCTGAATGCGGGCCACGCCATGGCCGAAACCGCAGAAATGCCAAACGGTATTCATGGTTTCCACATTGCGGCCGCTGATATTTCGCCCGGTTTATATCGCACGGTAACAGGTGCCGAGGCATTGGCATGGGGTTTGGCCAAAGGGGCAGAGCTCGCAGATCTGGACATGCTTTTTGCGTCCTATCCGATCACGCCCGCATCGCCGTTACTTCACCTGCTGGCAAAGATGCAGCATTTAGGGATCACGACATTCCAGGCCGAGGACGAGATCGCCGCCGTTTGCGCCGCCATCGGTGGCAGCTACGCAGGGTCATTGGGGGTTACATCCAGTTCGGGTCCAGGGATCGCGCTCAAGGGTGAGGCGATTGGTTTGGCACTAGTGACAGAATTGCCGTTGATCATTGTGAACTCACAGCGCGGTGGTCCATCAACAGGTCTGCCGACGAAGACCGAACAGTCTGATTTGTATCAAGCGGTTTATGGGCGGAACGGTGATGCGCCGTTGGTCGTGCTTTCAACACGCTCGGCTTCTGATTGTTTCGAAGTGGGCATCGAAGCGGTGCGCTTGGCGACCAAATACATGACACCCGTGATGCTGCTGACGGATGGCTATATCGCCAATGCGGCAGAGCCATGGAAGATTCCAGATCTGAAGGGCTATACGCCGTTCCCGGTTGAATTCCACAAAGACCCTGAAGGATTCCACCCGTTCCAGCGTGACGACAAGACATTGGCGCGCGTGTGGGCCAAGCCGGGCACACCTGATTTGCTACACCGGATTGGTGGGATTGAGCGCAGTTACGACACGGGCCATATTTCTTATGACGCCGACAACCACCAAAAGATGACCAATGTGCGTCGAGACAAAATCAATGGCATTGCCAACGATATCCCACCGCAAGGTGTCGAGTTAGGCCCCACGTCGGGCAAGATGTGTGTCGTCGGTTGGGGGTCTACGTATGGTCCTATCAACCGTGCCGTCGATGATTTATTGAAGATGGGCAAAGACGTCGCGCACATTCACATTCGTCATATCTGGCCGATGCCCGAGAATTTGGGCGAGCTGTTGTCGGGTTATGAGTATGTGCTGGTGCCCGAAATGAACGATGGTCAGTTGATCACCGTGTTGCGTGCGGAATATCTGATAGATGCCCACGGCCTGAACAAAGTTTCCGGACAACCGTTTAAGATCGCCGAAGTCGAAGATGCGATCCTTGCGGTGTTGGAGGGATAAGATGAACGAACTCACACCAAAACGGACCGCCAAAGATTTTGCCACCGACCAAGAAGTGCGTTGGTGCCCGGGGTGCGGGGACTACGCGATTTTGCGTGCCGTCCAAAAAACGCTGGCTGATATAGATGCCGAACCTGAAAACACCGTGTTTGTGTCCGGGATCGGCTGCGCGGCACGGTTCCCATATTATGTTGAGACCTATGGCTTTCACACCATTCATGGTCGTGCGCCCGCGTTTGCAACGGGCATCAAGCTGGCCAACCCTGAACTAGACGTTTGGGTTGTCGGTGGCGACGGTGACATGTTGTCGATTGGTGGCAATCACTTGATGCATGTGATCCGGCGCAACGTCGACGTGCAGATATTGCTGTTCAATAATGAAATTTATGGCCTGACCAAGGGCCAGGCCTCGCCGACATCGCGTGCGGGTACGCGGTCTCCGTCGACACCCATGGGGTCTGTCGATAGTCCTGTATCAGCATGTGGCTATGCGATGGGGTCCGGGGCGCGTTTTGTTGCCCGGGGCATCGACACACAGCAAAAATATCTACCCACAATCTTAAAGCGCGCTTATGAGCATCGCGGTGCCAGCTTTATCGAAATTCTGCAAAACTGCATCGTTTATAACGACGGTGTGTTTGATGACATCACGGCAAAGCCCGTCGCTGCGGATCGCCAAGTTGTCTGTGAACACGGCAAGCCATTGGTGTTCGGTGCCAACAGCGATAAGGGGCTTCGCCTGAACCATGACACCTTGATGATTGAGGTCGTTCCAGTCGGTGAAGATGGCCCAGAAGCCGCTGGCGTGCTGGTCCATAACGAAACCAATCACGTGATCGCAACCATGTTGGCGGCGATGGATGATGATCATCTGCCCGTCGCGGTTGGCGTGATCTACTGCAATCCTGGCGACAGCTATGGTGATGGCGTCGCTGCGATGAAGGCTGTGGCGCATGAAAAATCTGATGGCATTAGTTTGGATGAGTTAATGCATCAGGGTCATACTTGGACTGTTGATTGATTTAATCGGTCCAGCGTAATCGAAACCGGGGGGGAACGATGACGCTATCAGTTGCTATTATAGGCTCGGGGCCTGCCGGGTTTTATACGGCGGATGCGCTGTTGAAATATCGTGATGATATCGAGGTTGATATTATCGAACGATTGCCGACGCCCTATGGGCTGATCCGGGGCGGCGTTGCGCCGGACCATCAAACCACCAAAAAAGTCGCCAAGAAGTTTGAACGCACGGCCCTGACGGACCGGGTCGCGTTCTATGGCAACGTGGAAATAGGCAAGGACCTGACGTTGGCCGAGCTGCGCGACATGTATGATGCGGTGACCCTGGCCGTGGGTGCACCCGCCGATCGCAAGCTGTCGATACCGGGCGCGGATAAAAAAGGGGTGCACGGGTCTGCGGCCTTTGTCGGTTGGTATAATGGCCACCCTGATTTTCAAGAATTAGAACCAGATTTGAATGTGGACGCCGCGGTCGTCATTGGGAACGGTAATGTTGCGCTGGACATCGGGCGCTTGCTGGCGCGCTCCGATATTGGGCGATCTAAAACCGATCTACCCGAATATGCCCGGGCCGCAATGGATGAGTCCCCGGTCAAAGATGTTTATTTATTTGGGCGGCGCGGCCCGGCGGATGCCAAGTTCACCAACGTTGAACTGCGTGAAATGCTTGGCCTGACCGAAAGTATCTCGATGGTCGACCCGTCGTTGTTGGTGGATTCCGCACCGGACGATATGGATGATCGTGCTAAGCGATTGGCCGATAAGAATCTGGATACCATGCGGGCGTTTGCGCAGCGCGACCCCGCCAAGTTTGAAAAGCGCGTGCATTTTGAATTCTACGCCAGCCCTGTCGAAATACTGGGCGATGATCATGTCACCGGCATTCGGATGGAACGCACCCAGGTCGTTGATGGCCGGGCCGTGGGTACGGGCGAAACGTTTGATGTGCCATGCGGCCTGGTTGTGGCCGCCATCGGGTATCGTGCGGAACCCATCGAAGGCCTGCCCTATGACGAGAAATTGGGCATTATCCCGAATGACCGTGGCCGTATCGATCGCGGTATGTACGCGGTGGGATGGATCAAGCGCGGCCCGAGCGGTGTCATTTCATCCAGCCGCCCGGACGCCGCCCAGGTGATTGATCATATTTCCGAAGACTTTGGCGACCTTAAGGGCGTTGGGTCAAAATCAGGACGGACGGGCCTGGAAAAACTTTTAAAAGATCGTGGTGTTCGCGCCGTCAGTTTTGCTGATTGGCAATCCCTAGAGGATGCCGAGCATGCTCGCGCAACCCACCCGGCACCGCGCCAGAAATTTACAGACGTCGATGATATGATCGATCATTTGGATAGGCCCACATCATGAGCGAACAAGATTACGCAGGCGATATTTCCCCGACCGAGGCTTGGGACATGTTGAAATCAAACCCCAATGCCGTCATGGTTGATGTACGGACAGACGCAGAATTCGCCTATGTCGGTTATCCCGATATGTCCGAATGTGAAAATCCCACACACCGGATTTGCTGGAAGATATTCCCGGACATGCAGCGCAACATGCATTTCGAAGATGCCGTACGCGAGGCTTCACCGGAATTCGATGTCCCCATATTATTTCTGTGCCGTTCGGGTATTCGTTCTGCCGCTGCAGCGATTGCGATGACGGCACTGGGATACAAACACTGCTATAATATCGCCGAGGGGTTCGAAGGTGATAAGGATGACACGGGTCACCGGGGCACAGTGGGCGGTTGGAAAGTGCGCGGCCTGCCGTGGGCGCAAGGTTAATTATTAGACGTAAATAATACTGCCGTCGGCGGATGCGTCATTGATGAATGTGACGACGCCAGTGCGTGTGATGTCGACGCCTTTGCGCAGGGGCTGATCTTCCAGTCCTTCGGCGCGCAATCCCATTTCACAGACCATGAATGTGATGCCCAGCTCGGCAGCACTGTCGATCAGCTCGTTCATGGTGGCGACACCACGCGCGGCGAAATCATCATCCCGCGCCGTGGCTGAAGTGTCGGCCTTTTCAGATGGCAGGGTGCGCCAACCGTCGTCTTCCATAATTGCAGGGCAGGCACCCATCGTGAAAAACAATGTGACAGGCGTGCCAATGGCCGCGGCACCCGTGGCCATCACCAGGGCGTAATGCACTTTTTCAAACGTGCCCGACGCGACGACGATGGACAGTTTTTTGGGTGGATTGCTATCAGGCATGAACGGCGCAGCCGTTTGGTGCTGTGGCTTCGTGTGACGATAAATCTTTGATGCTCGGGTTGGTGCCGCACAGCGGGCAACCCGGATCAGCTTTGACTTTGATTTTCCGAAACTCGGTCGACAGCCCATCGACGACCATCAGTGATCCCGACATGCTGTCACCGATGCCCATGATTTCCTTCAGTATTTCTGTGCTTTGAAGTGACCCCATCAGGCCGCACATGGCACCCATGACACCCGCTTCGGCGCAGCTTGGCACTTGGCCTGGCGGTGGGGCTTCGCGGAAAATACAGCGATAACAGGGGCCGTGATTGCCATCTTCATCAACCTCGTGCGCCTTGTAGGTGCCGATCTGACCATCGAACCGCAGGATCGCCGCCGACACCAAAGTACGCTTGGCAAAGTACGCCGCATCATTGATCAGGAAACGGGTTTCGAAGTTATCGGACCCATCGGCAATCAGATCGTAATCGGACATGATGTCTAGCGCATTCGATGCATCCAGCCGTGCATTGATCGGCACGATTTTGATGTCAGGATTGATCGCCTTGGCCGCAATCGCTGCACTTTCAACCTTGGGCGTGCCGATGCGGTCCGTGGTATGGGCGATCTGGCGTTGCAGGTTCGAAAGATCTACCGTGTCCGCATCGATCACACCGATGGTGCCGACACCCGCCGCCGCCAAATACAGAATTGTTGGCGAGCCCAAACCACCCGCACCGACCACAAGCACTTTGGCGTTCAGCAGTTTCGACTGACCTTCGCCACCCACTTCTTTTAACAAAATGTGACGGGCGTAACGCTCAACCTGCGCGTCGGTGAAGTCGATCATGCTTATTCAAGACCCTCGAACAACGCCGTCGACAAATAGCGTTCGGCGAATGATGGAATGATGGTCACGATATTCTTGCCCGCCATTTCAGGGCGCGCCGCAACTTCTAATGCCGCCGCAATCGCAGCACCCGATGAAATGCCGCCGGCCAAGCCTTCTAGGCGTGCTGCTTTGCGTGACGTAGCGAATGCGGTTTCGTTACTGATCTGCAGCACTTCATCAATCAAATCGCGGTTCAGGTTGCCCGGAACGAACCCGGCACCGATGCCTTGTATTTTATGTGGACCCGGTGCGCCGCCCGACAAAATCGGGCTGTCTTCGGGTTCAACGGCGATGATTTTTACATCTGGATTGCGTTCTTTTAAGACCTCAGCGCAGCCCGTAATCGTGCCGCCTGTACCGACACCCGAAATAACGGCATCAACATTATGGCCTGTATCGCGCCAGATTTCCTCGGCGGTGGTGCGACGGTGAACGTCTGGATTTGCGGGGTTTTCAAACTGCTGCAGCATCACCGCACCCGGGATGTTGGCGACCACTTCTTCGGCTTTATCGATGGCACCGCGCATGCCCAATGGGGCCGGGGTTAATTCTAATTCGGCACCAAAAAGCTTGAGCATCTTGCGGCGCTCGACCGACATGCTTTCGGGCATGGTCAGGATCAAGCGGTAACCCTTGGCGGCGCACACGAATGCAAGTGCGATGCCCGTATTGCCCGATGTCGGTTCTACCAACGTCGCGCCTTCTTTGATTTTGCCGTCACGCTCAGCCGCTTCGATCATGGCAAGACCGATACGATCTTTGACCGATGACAATGGATTAAAGAATTCGCATTTCGCCAGAATGTTCCCAGCAACGCCTTCGTCTGCCATCAGTCGTGACAGGCGAACCAGTGGTGTGGCCCCGATGGTGTCGACAATGTTCTCGTAAATACGGCCACGGAATTCTGGGTTGGCTGCTTGGTTATCGTTCATGTCTATATAAATCCTGTGCTGAAATTCTATGTTTGGTGGGAAATTAACTTAGCAACTAAATGATAAAGTCGAGGTTCTTGCGGCCCTCGCTTTCGATCCCAACTTTGTTGGCATCTTGGCAAAGCTGGTCGACGCTGGTGGCATCTAACTTGGCCATGATGTCGTCTTGAATGGATGTCCAAAGGGGCCGCACTACTTTTTGCCCCAGATCCGACCCGGTTTCCGTCAACAACGGGTCTTCACCCGTTTCCATGCGCCGGACGGACCGCACGATATCGCCAACGGTGATCCGTCGACGTTCCTTGGCCAATCTGTAACCGCCACGCGGCCCACGGACCCCAATCAAAATGTTATCGCGCACAAGATGCTGCAGGGCTTGTTCCAGGTAACGTTGCGGAATTTCCTGACGGCGCGTGATTTCACGGCTTTGAACAGGTTCAGCCCCTGCGTGATAGGCAATGTCCAACACGGCTTCGATGGCGTAGAGCATTTTTTTGGTAATTCGCGGCATGCTTATCCCTTATGAACTTTTAATTCCGGTCGACCCGAAGCCACCGGCCCCACGGTCGGTGTTATCCAGATCGCTGACTTCGTTCCAGGCGGCTTGAACAACGGGGGCAACGATCATCTGTGCGATCCGATCACCGCGCGACAGCGTCACAGGCGCATCGCCCAGATTGATCAGGATCACTTTGATCTCGCCCCGGTAATCGGCATCGATGGTGCCGGGGCTGTTGGCCACGGTGACACCATGTTTGGCGGCAAGACCGGACCGGGGGCGGACCTGGGCTTCATAACCAGAGGGGAGCGCGATGGCGATCCCGGTTGCGATCATGGCGCGGGCGCCGGGGGCAAGTGTTACGTCGCCATCCTCGGCGCTCAGTAAATCCATGCCTGCGCTGTCAGGCGTTGCATAGCTGGGCAACGCGAGGTCTTCCCCATGGGGCAGGCGCATAATATCGACGCCAACGGGAGGTGTTTTTTTAAGCCAAGGCTTGGTCATTCTGCTGCCTCAAAGTGTCTGATGATACGGATAACCAATTGTTGGGCGACGTCGGATTTGCTCTGTGTCGGCCAGTCTTCGGTTCCGGTTTCGCTAATCAGATGTACGGTGTTGGAATCGCCCGAAAACGTTCCCGTCGATGGGGACACATCGTTGGCGACAATCCAATCGCAGCCCTTGCGGGTGCGCTTATCGGTGGCGTTCGCGACCACATCGTTGGTTTCAGCAGCAAACCCGATCACCAGCG
This sequence comes from Rhodospirillaceae bacterium UBA4479, assembly GCA_002389175.1. GTDB lineage: Bacteria > Pseudomonadota > Alphaproteobacteria > Rhodospirillales > Casp-alpha2 > UBA4479. Next base: position 25,692 of record DGNZ01000442.1, read on the forward strand.
GTGGGCGCTTGTTCCCGGCTTTTGAAATTGTGGCCAGGATATCTGGATTTTCGACCATCGTCAGCGCCGGGGTATCTGCACCCGCCTGCTTTTTGATTTTTTGATCGGGCGCGGTGTCGGTGCGCCAATCCGCAACGGCAGCGGCACAGACAGCGATGTCGGCGGGCAGGGCACTTTCGACCGCGGCCAGCATATCGCGGGCACTTTCGATTTTAATCACATCGCACCCCGCCGGATCAGGCAGGGCTGTGGGACCTGTGACCAGCGTCGTTTTGCAACCGTATGCGGCCAATGCGGCGGCGATGGCGTGGCCTTGTTTGCCGCTGGACCTGTTGGCGATATAGCGCACGGGATCAATCGGCTCGTGCGTCGGGCCGCTGGTGACGATGGCATGCCGACCCGCAAGGGGTTTGGGGCCGGCATTAAAAAAATTTACGAGGGCACCCACGATTTCAGCCGGTTCCGACATGCGTCCCATGCCGAATTCACCGCACGCCATGTCTCCATCGACGGGACCAACGAACGTGACGCCCCGTTGTTTCAAGGTTTCCAAGTTAGCCTGGGTCGCGGCGTGTTCCCACATGCGGACGTTCATGGCGGGCACGCAGATGACAGGCTTGTCGGTGGCCAGCAGTACGGTCGTCGCCAGATCGTTGGCCATGCCTGCGGCCATACGCGCCATGATGTCGGCGGTGGCGGGGGCAACCATGATCACGTCGGCTTGGCGAGATAGGTTAATATGCCCCATCTCGTTTTCGTCGGTCAGCGAGAATAAATCATCGTAGACTTTGTCTTCGGACAGCGCCGCCAAGCTAAGCGGCGTGACGAATTGTTTGCCGCCCTCGGTGATGACACAGCGGACGTGGCCGCCTTGTTCGCGAATGCGTCGCACGACCTCTGGGATTTTCACCGCAGCGATGCCGCCCGAGACGATTAAAAGAACCCGTTTGCCCTGCAAGAGTCACCTTTATCTGTGAAATTTGGCAAAATCACCAAACTTCACTGTAAATAAGCCATCTTGGGCCCAGGTTCAATAGAACGTGGGGTTTCGGGGTCGTGAAGGCTCAGGTAACATCAACGTAGAATTCGGAGTACCCGCATTGAAATTGATCGCTTATCCCACCGTCGAAAACCCGCCCGAGCTTCGGCCCGCGCCGACGGGCCGTGCGTGGATGGATGCTTTGCCGGACTCGTACGGGTATCGGTGCCTGCCCTTGGTGATCGCGAATGCCCACGGTTGGGAGATTTGCTCGCCGATTTCTTTTGAGGCCGAATGGAACGGCGGCCAATCAAAAGACGATATCAAAATCACAACGGATGATCAGGGCCTGCTGCCGATGACACATTTCGGCTCAGGCATCCTGACATTTCATATCGGCTATTTGTTTCAGACCGAACCCGGCATCAGCATGATGGCGCAGGGCCCCGTGAACCGCCCCAAGGATGCGATCCAGGCGTTGGCGGGGTGATCGAAACCGACTGGTCGCCTTATACCTTTACGATGAATTGGATATTCACGCGAAAGGATATGCCGATCCGCTTTGAGAAGGGCGAGCCCTATTGCCATTTGTTCCCCATGGGGCGCGATGCGCTGGAACAGGTGGAACCGGAAATCCGCGCTTTTGAAACGGCACCAGAAATGCTGCGCAATCACAAGAAATGGTCCGAAAGCCGGAATGACTTCAATGCCAACCTAAAGACCCCTGGATCGTCAGCGCGTGATGAGAAATGGCAAAAGGATTATTACCGTGGGTTTCAACCTGATGGCGACAAGGGCCCGCCGACGCACAAAACCAAGCTGCGCTTGAAGCCGTTTTATAACGTGATCCGCACGGGTCATGACAAAGACACGTAAAGCGTCCCCCTCACCTAACCTCTCCCCCTAAAAGGGGAGAGGGATGAGATCGAGTTACGTGGATACAGGGTCCCTCTCCTCCATGTAATGGGGGAGAGGACAGGTGAGGGGGCTAAGGGCGCAATCTATCTATGATGCGTCACCCCCGCGTAGGCGGGGGTCCATTTTGGTGAGAAGATGGATTCCCGCCTTCGCGGGAATGACGAGATGTAATGAGAATCTGTCTTTAGCACTTAATCCAACAACATCATCACAAAAACAATGAGCAGCGCAAAAGCCCCATACCATAAAATCTGAGGCTGACCGCGCCCCGGTTTGTCTTCGCCCCGCAGCGCACGGATGGTGTCGGGGTGGAGCTGAACTTTGCCGTCTGAAATCATCCGTGATGTTTTTTCCACGTCGCCGATCATGTCGGGCAGGCGCTCAATCGCGTCGGTCAGGTTTTGGATGACATCGCGGACTTTGGCTTCGGGGCCCAGGTTTTCGCGCATCCATGATTCAATTAAGGGTTGGATCAAAATCCACATATTGGCATCGGGGGCCAGGCGGCGTGATGTGCCCTCGGCGACCAGCATGGTTTTTTGCAGCAGTAATAACTGCGGCTGGGTTTCCATACGGAATGTTTCGGTGATCTGGAAAAGCTGCGCCAACAGCCGGGCGATGGAAATCTCGCCCTGGGGGCGGTCCAGGATCGGTTCTGCAATGGATCGGCATGCCTGGGTAAAGCTATCGACGGAGCGATCGCGTGGCACCCATCCGGCTTCGAAATGCACCTCGGCAGCGCGGCGGAAATCGCGGGTCAGGAACGCCACCAGCATTTCTGCAATGGTGCGGCGGGTTTTCAAATCGATCCGGCCCATGATGCCGAAATCAACGACGGCGATGCGGCCATCGGGCATCACGAACATGTTGCCGGGGTGTGTGTCGGCGTGGAAAAAGCCATCGCGAAAAACCTGTTTAAACGATGCGGCGGCGGCCTTGGTGATAATGTCGACGGGGTCGAACCCGGCTTCGACAATCGCATCGCGATCATCCATCGGGATGACCCCTTGCAGGCGTTCCGTGGTCAGCACGCGCTTGGCGGTCAGTTGCCAGTCGACGTCGGGGACTTTGAATTCAGGATCGCCTGCAAAATTCTCGGATAATTCAGCGGCAGCAGCGGCTTCGAACCGCAGGTCCATTTCCAGTTCCACCGTCTCAGCCAGCGTTTCGATGGATTCAATGGGTTTGAGACGACGATATTGTGGCTGCGTGCGTTCCGCCATTTCGGCAATCCAGCGGAATAGCTCTACATCACGGCGAAAGGCGTCTTCGATGCCGGGGCGCAAAATTTTGACGGCGACATCGCGGCCATCATGGGTGACGGCAAAGTGCACCTGCGCGATGGAGGCGGCTGCGATGGGTGTGTCATCAAATGAATGGAACAACTCGTCGACGGGCTGGTCCAACTCGGCCTCAATCGCGGCGCGGGCCTGATCGGTGGGGAACGGTGGCAATGAGTCTTGGAGTTGAGATAAGTCGTCGGTTAATTCCTCGCCCAGCAAATCCGTGCGGGTCGATAAGGCTTGGCCGAGCTTGATGAAACTGGGGCCTGCTTCGGTCAGGGCGCGCGCCAAACGCTCACCCGGACGTCCTTTGGTCTCGCGGCGGACACCGATGCCCGCCAGTTTGGTTAAGCTTTTCGGCACGCCCGCCATCTCGAGCGCAAACAGCGCATCATGACGCGCGAGCAATCGGCCAAGCGACAGCAGTCTTCGAATGTTGGTGAAAGCGCGCAGCATTCAATCGGCCCTTAAATACGCCATGCGGAATGCAATGCCGCAATGCCGCCAGAAAGGTTGCGGACTTTGACCTGCTCCAGGCCCGCATCGGCAATCATGCCCGCATAGGTCTTTTGATCGGGGAAGCGCCGAATGCTTTCAGCCAAGTATATATAAGACTCACGATCACCCGCAATTTGTTCGCCCAGCGCGGGCAGTGCCTTGAACGACCACGCATCATAGATGTCTTCGAGGGGCCGGATCAGCATGTGTGAAAACTCAAGACACAAAAATCGCCCGCCGGGTTTCAATACACGCTTGGCTTCGGACAAGGCGCGGTCCAGTCGGGCGACGTTGCGCAGGCAAAACGCCGATGCGTACACATCAACCGATGAATCGGGCAGGGGCAGTTGTTCGGCGTTGCCGACACTCCACTCAATATTATCCAGGTATCCTTTGTCGAGGGCGCGATCACGACCGACGCTCAGCATTTCGTGGGAATAGTCGATGACCCGCACCGGGCCGCCGCCGCGTTCACGCCAGCGGAAAGTAATGTCACCCGTGCCGCCGCCCACATCGACCAGGGTTTGGTTGGGCTGGGGGCTCAACCAATCGATCATCGCGGATTTCCAGGCACGGTGGATGCCGAGGCTCATCAAATCGTTCATCAGGTCGTATTTGCTGGCGACCGAGGCAAAGACTTCGCTGACCATGCCCGCTTTTTCGTCGGCGGGGACATCGCGAAAGCCAAAGGGCACATCGTTTTCACGGGCCTGATCGGTGTCGTTATTATCATTTGTCATTGTCATGTTCGAGACCATAGCGGAACCGTGCCGGACACGCTACGTTCCAGGCACAGAGTTTTTAGTGATTGTGGAGCGTTTAATGCCTGAATTGCCTGAAGTCGAGACCGTTCGGCAAGGTCTGATCCCTGTTCTTGAAGGTCGGACCATCGCACGCGCCACCGCGTACCGCCCTGATCTTCGATTTCCGTTGCCAAAAAACTTAAGTGAGGCGGTCTCGGGCAGCACCGTGATCGGCATTGAACGTCGTGCCAAATACCTGTTGATGCGCCTTAGTGGTGACATGATTTTGCTGTCTCATCTGGGGATGTCAGGCAGGTACCGCGTCTATACCGATCCCGCCCCCGCGTTGGAAGCGCACGATCATGTGGAGTTCGTGACCGATCAAGGGGTGACGATCCGCTATAATGATCCCCGGCGTTTTGGGTTTATCGATCTGTTCTCGGTTGCGGATGCGCTGACACATAAGCTTTTGGCTGGCTTGGGCCCGGAGCCATTATCGAATGCATTTGATGGCCCGGAATTGGGAAAGCGGTTGGGTGATCGGCGTACATCTATAAAGGCAGCGCTGTTGGATCAACGTGTTGTGGCCGGTGTTGGCAATATATATGCGTGCGAAGCGTTGTACCGGGCGGGCATTTCGCCCAAGCGCATGGCCAAGACTGTAAAAGGGGGGCGCGCCGATAAATTGGCGTTGTCCGTTCGCAACGTCTTGAACGAGGCAATTGCCGCAGGCGGTTCGTCGTTGCGCGATCATCGTCAAACATCGGGCGAATTGGGCTATTTTCAGCATAACTTTGCTGTCTATGGCCGCGCGGGCGAACCGTGCAGGGGCTGTGATGGCGCAAATGTGGTGAAACAGATTGTGCAAACCGGGCGTTCAACATTCTATTGCAGCACATGCCAACGGTAATTTGTTTTGGTAACCCCTAATGGTGATGATAGAAGCGATACTATGATGAATCTGCGCAAAGTCTTCTCTGTCTCAGCAATCCTGTGCCTTATATGGGTGCCAGCGATGGCAAACGCTGCCGATGCGTTTTTTACGGACCTAGAAGAACTCCCAATCATGTCAGGCTTGGCCGAGAACCAGGCGGCGGCTGTCACGTTTGAGACGGCAAATGGCCGGATCATCGAAGTCGAAGCATCGGGGGCCATGAAGGCCAGCGACGTATTGGCGTTCTATGGCGAGACCCTTCCGCAATTGGGTTGGACCCGTATCGAAGATGGTGTCTTTGAGCGCGATCAGGAGCGGTTGGCGTTAACAATTTCGGACACGGAAGCAGGCCGCGTGCTGGTCGCATTCTCTTTAAGCCCTAAACAGCCTTAAACGGCAAAGAATGCCCACGGGAATTTATAGATATTCCAAGGCTTGACGCGGACGACGGACACTTATATAAGCTCGCCTTCCTAGGTCGTTGGGACCGAATTTTAAGAGGTTTTTGAGATGGCTAACTATGCATCCGCGAAAAAACGGATCCGCCAAACAGTAAAGCGCACCGAAGTGAACCGTTCACGCATCGTTTCAATCCGGACGGCTCTTCGTAAAGTTGAAGAAGCAATCGTCAGTGGCGACCAAGCTGCTGCACAGGCCGCATTCAAAGTTGCTGAGCCTATGGTAGCTCGTGGCGCTCAAAAAGGTGTGATGCCGCGCAACACTGCAGCGCGTCGTATCTCTCGTCTTTCTACTCGTATCAAGGCGCTTGCCGCTTAAGCGATTTCATCGCTTTTCCGCGCAAGTCGCTGATAAGCCGCAGGCTTTTTGCTTGCGGCTTTTTTGATGCCTGAATTTCAGCAATGAGATTCCAAGGGTGTGTGAAAAATTGTTACTGAGCGTGCGTTTCAGGAAAAATTCAGAGCTTTCAATCACGTAACGAGAGTCAAGAAATTTATTTGATTTTTGGCGTTCAGATCATGTTGTCAGGGTCAATGGACCTACGTAATATCATCCTCACACCAACGCAACGGACGGGAGGGATCGCCACAGAAACCAGACTTTTGCCATCCCGCAAATGAGTCCGAAATATTCAACAAAATCAGATCTATAGACTTGTACATGAAGTTGATTTTTTACTTCATCGCTTCAAGTTAGCTTCCCTTTTTACTTGTTTGATTATTTTGAGTTTGCGGTTCGTGTTCTAATAATAAATGCGATGCGATTGCGAAGGTGAGATGGTTTCGACACTTTTTTATTCAGCTGTGATCTAGCTCATTTTCAGTTTGTGCAGGATCGGTATTTTGATGATGCGACGGGGTACTCATCAAAATGAAGACGCGTAAAAATGGTGACGGTAATTCTGAAGGTCAAATTCTGACGATCTAATTTGGTGTGAAATTGTCGGTCGACGGGTGTGATTTGTCGTATTCACACCGTTGGCAGAAATAAGATTGAGTTACATGGATGTGCATCGCGCATCTATCAGGGGAATATTAAGTTTATGGATTCGTTGAATTCTGGTTCTGAGCAGACAAAAGAAACAGAGACGTCCGACACCGAGCCTGATGTCGTGAATGCCCAATGGAAAGCCGTTAGCGAGAGCTTGCGCGAAGAAATCGGTGAAGCCGCTTATCAAAGCTGGATCAAACCGATACGTGTGCGCAACATCGACAAGGGTATTGTTCACGCAACCGTACCCACGCGGTTTATGCGCGATTGGATTGTGGCGCATTACGCAGAACGAATTGCGACCCTCTGGCAGGATGAAGTGCCAGAAGTGGCCTCTGTTGATGTTGCTGTCCGCAATGATCGGGCGAAAAAAGCGGCCCGTGAGACGATTAAGCGTCAGACACCGCCACCCGCTGGCACGCATCCATCTACGTCGCCATCTTCCCGCGAAGGCGTGAGCGCCGCCCTCGACTCACGGTTTGTGTTCGATAATTTCGTGTTCGGAAAACCAAATGAATTCGCTTATGCCGCCGCACGGCGTGTGGCCGAGGCTGATCGCGTGCCCTTCAACCCGCTGTTTTTATATGGTGGTGTGGGGCTTGGTAAAACGCACCTGATGCACGCCATTGCGTGGCAAATCCGACAAACGACGCCGGAACGAAGAGTGGTTTATCTTTCGGCTGAAAAATTCATGTATCGGTTTGTGCAGGCGATCCGCGAAAGCACGACCATGGATTTCAAAGATCAATTCCGTTCCGTTGATGTGCTGATGATCGATGATGTGCAATTCATCGCTGGCAAGGAATCGACCCAGGAAGAATTCTTCCATACATTCAATGCGTTGGTCGACCAAGGCCGCCAGATGGTTATCTCTGCTGATAAATCACCATCCGATTTGGTGGGCATGGAAGAAAGACTGGTCTCGCGATTGAACTGTGGTTTGGTTGCCGACATCCATGCGACGACATACGAATTGCGATTGGGCATTCTGCAATCAAAAGTGGCCAATCTGAAAACCGATATTCCGCCCAAGGTCATGGAATTCCTGGCCCATAAGATCACGTCGAACGTCCGTGAACTCGAAGGCGGCCTGAACCGTATCGTCGCGCACGCACAACTGATTGGTCGCGACATCACGATTGAGGCAACCCAAGAAGTCTTGCACGATCTGCTGCGCGCCAATGATCGCCGTGTGACCATCGAAGAAATCCAAAAACAGGTGGCCAGCCACTTCAATATCCGTATCTCTGATATGCATTCCGCACGCCGTGCGCGCTCGGTTGCGCGTCCACGTCAGGTGGCGATGTATTTATCAAAGCAACTGACCGCACGCTCCTTGCCCGAGATTGGCCGGAAGTTTGGCGGCAGGGACCATACCACCGTGATGCACGCGGTGAAAAAGGTCGAAGAGCTCAAGACGTCGGATCCCGGATTCGCAGAAGATATCGAGCTTTTGCGCCGGATGCTTGAAGGCTGATCACTATGTCTTGGGGTTGCGCATCTGCGGGGCCTCTAACTCTCTGAAATAGAACAATGATTTCTGGCAATTTGCCGGGGATTTCGTGCGTCTAAAACGCTTGGGTGGTGGGGCTTGTCTGTTATAATCTCAAACGCCTTAACCATAGATGGAAATCATGTGTTTTTATCGGGGCCAGCGCGTCTTCTGCGGGCTGCTTTTCAGGGCGAAATTATAGGTTGATGAGGCGATCTCAAGGCGAGATTGCAGACAGGGATACAGGTTTTTAGCGATGAAATTGACGATCGAACGCAGCGACCTTTTACGTTCATTGGGCCACGTCCAAAGCGTTGTCGAGCGACGCAACACCATTCCGATTTTATCTAACGTGAAGTTAGAGGCCGAGGGCGAGACCCTGGCCTTAAACGCCACGGATATGGATCTGGACATCATCGAAAAAGTTGCTGCCAGTGTCTCGACGCCGGGTGCTACCACAGCGCCTGCGCTGACGTTCTATGAAATCGTTCGTAAGTTGCCTGACGGCGCCCAGGTCGAACTGGAAGCCCCCGGAGATGGTCGTTTGACCATCCGTGCGGGCCGTTCGCGCTTTACGCTATCGTGTCTGCCGACCGAAGATTTCCCGCTGATGTCGGGTGGCGAATATGCGCACACGTTTAATCTGCCCGCAGGTGATTTGCGCGGCATGATCGACCGCACACGCTTTGCGATCTCGACCGAGGAAACCCGCTATTATTTGAACGGTATTTATCTGCACGTGTCCGAGCGTGATGGCACGCCGACCTTGCGGTCGGTATCGACTGATGGCCACCGCCTGGCCAGCTTTGAGCTGCCCTTACCCGAAGGTGCCGCTGGCATGCCGGGTGTGATCGTGCCGCGTAAAACGGTTGGTGAAATCCGCAAGCTGATTGACGAAACGGGTGACGACGTCGAAATCTCGTTGTCAGAGGCTAAAATCCGCTTTGCGTTTGATGATGCGGTGCTGACGTCGAAACTGATCGACGGCACGTTCCCCGATTACCAGCGTGTGATCCCGGCTGGTAACGACAAGAAAATGACGGTGAACCGTAAAACATTCGCGGATGCCGTTGATCGGGTGTCTGCGATTTCATCCGAAAAATCGCGCGCTGTGAAGTTGGCGTTTGATGGTGGCGTATTATCGCTGTCAGCATCCAGCCCGGAAAACGGCAGCGCACAAGAAGAGTTGGAAGTCGATTACAGCGCAGATGCGTTCGATATCGGATTTAACTCAGGTTATCTCCTCGACATTGCCCGCCAGCTTGATGGCGACACAGCCGTCTTCATGTTGGCTGATGCGGCATCTCCGACAATTATTCGGGGTTCCGAGGATATGGGAACGCTTTATGTGCTTATGCCCATGCGGGTATGACAATAACGGGTTGGACGTAGCATTTTGACCGGCATTGCCGCCATTTCAACATCTGCCGTTACGGAACCATCGCCAGCGCTAACCCATGGCAGGCGTGTTGCCGTGCAGCGCATCAGCGTCACTGACTATCGCAACTATACGCATGCGTCGTTTCGTCCCCAGGGCGCGAATGTGGTCCTCACCGGGGCAAACGGTGCGGGCAAAACCAATTTATTAGAAGCCGTGTCATTCCTGGCACCGGGACGCGGGTTGCGCCGGGTCCGCCTGGACGAGGTTGCACGCAAGGATTCAAGTGACGATGCGACCGTCAGGTCATGGGCCGTTGCGGTTCAGGTCGACGGTGATGCGGGCCCAGTCGATATCGGCACAGGACTTGATCCTGATCACCAGGGTGTGCGCGAGCGCCGCGTTGTGCGCGTCGATGGCGCACCTGAAAAAAACCAAGGTGTCCTGGCCGAGCATATCGCCGTTGTCTGGTTGACGCCGCAGATGGATGGTTTGTTCATCGATGGTCCGGGCGAGCGGCGACGGTTTTTGGATCGTCTTGTCTATGTGTCCGATGCAGCTCATGCGGGTCGGGTCACGGCGTATGAAAAAGCCATGCGAGACCGTGCACGTTTGCTGTCCGAGCATGGTGCACGCGCGGATGCCGGATGGCTTGATGCCCTCGAAGGGGTCATGGTCGAAAAAGGAATGTCGGTCGCGGCGGCCAGACGTGATATGATTGGCAGTCTTCGCGTATTTATTGCGGGCTGCGAGGGACCTTTCCCCCAGGCCGAAATTTCGTTGAGTGCCGGGCCAGATGCGTGGCTGGATGAAATGCCTGCGTTGGCGGCCGAAGACAAATACCGCGAATTATTACGTGCAGATCGTATGCGCGATGCATCAGATGGCCGCACATCGACGGGGCCGCACCGAACGGATTTATTGGTCCGCCACGCCGACAAAGCCCGCGAAGCTGCGGACTGTTCGACGGGCGAGCAAAAGGCATTGTTGATTGGCTTGGTTCTGGCCCATGCACGGATGCAGGCGGCCGAACAAGGACGCCGCCCGGTGATTTTACTAGACGAAGTGGCCGCACATTTGGATGAAGATCGCCGCCAGGCATTGTTCGATATGCTGTGCGATTTGGACACACAAGTTTGGATGACGGGGACAGACCCCGCGCTATTTGCGGGCATGCAAGGGCGTGCCCGGTTTTTTACCGTCGCAGACGGTGCCGTGAATGAACAAACGACCTGACGATCCAACGATCAAAATGAAAGCAGTCATGCTATGAGCGACGAAACAGAAACTGAAATCCCAGCCGAAGATCAAATCCCAGCATTAGATGGCGATCCTGCCGTATATGGTGCGGACCAGATTAAGGTCTTGCGGGGGTTGGATGCTGTTCGCAAACGTCCCGGTATGTATATCGGCGATACCGATGATGGCTCAGGCTTGCACCACATGGTCTATGAGGTCGTGGATAACGCAATCGATGAGGCATTGGCCGGTCATTGCGATATCGTGAATGTCATTTTGAACGGCGATGGGTCCGTATCCGTATCCGATAACGGACGCGGTATCCCGGTTGATATCCATTCCGAAGAGGGCGTGTCTGCGGCAGAGGTCATCATGACCCAGCTGCATGCGGGCGGTAAGTTCGATCAAAACTCCTACAAAGTTTCCGGTGGATTGCACGGCGTGGGTGTGTCGGTGGTGAACGCGCTATCCGATTGGTTGGAACTGCGCATTTACCGTGATGGCAAAGAGCATAACATTCGCTTTGAAAATGGTGATGCGGTTAGCCCCTTGAAAATTGTTGGCGATGCGCCCCTGACCGAAAATGGCAAACCGGACACGGGATCGATGATCACGTTTAAGGCGGCGCCGAGCACGTTTACGATGACGACTTACGATTTGCCGACGTTGGAACATCGCCTGCGTGAATTGGCGTTCTTGAATTCCGGCGTTCGCCTGCGCCTGACGGATGCGCGGAATCCTGAAACTGTCGATATAGATTTGTACTATGAGGGTGGGCTGGTTGAATTCGCGCGCTACGTCGACCGCGCCAAGACGCCCATGATCCCAGAACCTATTTCAGTGATGGGCGAAAAAGACGGCATCACTGTTGAGTTGGCGATGCAGTGGAACGATAGCTATCACGAAACCACGCTGTGCTTTACCAACAATATTCCGCAGCGCGATGGCGGCACACACATGGCCGGGTTCCGCGGTGCGTTGACGCGGATCATCAACAACTACATGCAGTCGGGCATGATTTCGAAAAAAGAAAAAGTCGCCGTCACGGGTGATGATGCCCGCGAAGGTTTGACGTGCATCCTGTCGGTCAAAGTGCCCGATCCGAAATTCTCGTCACAGACCAAAGA
>DGNZ01000001.1 GCA_002389175.1 Rhodospirillaceae bacterium UBA4479
ATAGGGCGGACGGAAAATGGTTGTGCCAACGTCGGGAATACCCTTGCCCGCAATCTCCGCCATAATCGCGAGACCGCCCATGTTGGATGTCTTGCCCTGATCGGTTGCCATGCCCAGCGTCGTGTAGCGCTTGGTGTGTTCAACGGATCGGTATCCCTCACGCGCCGCCAATTGAACATCGGGCACGGACACATCGTTTTGTGGATCAAGGAAATGCTTTCCCCGTTCACCCACAGGTTTTGTGGTCGGGATGTACCACAGCACGCGCCATGGGTCTTCGTCGACGGCATCAGTGGCTTTGGGAACAGTTGGGCGTTTTTTGTTCGTCAGGCCCAGTGTACTGGTCGCTTCGGTGCCTGCAAAATCACCCTCGTTCAGGGCCGACTGCAGATCAAAGCTGCCGTTGGCGGACCCGGCTGATACGTTGTCTTGAAGCGTGTCGCCCGGCAGGAATACGCCGTCTTCTTCGCGCCATGTGCAGCGCCCGCCTGGGTGACTGTGTAGATGCACAACGGGGTTCCAGCCACCGCTTGATCCAACGATGTCGCATTTGATGGTGCGTGCGGTGCCCGTGACGCCATCACCGTCATCATTTAATCGCATGATTTCGATGGCGCGGATGGCGTTTCTGCCGATCACACCTGTGATGGCCGAATGATCGATCACTTCGATGCCTGCTTCTATTGCGCGCGTGACCAGTTCCCCAGATGGGTCGGGACGAATATCAATCACGCATGCGACATCTGCACCCGCAGCCTTGAGGTCGAGGGCAGAGCGATACGCATCATCGTTGTTTGTGAAAATCACGTGGCGCGTTCCAGGCGCGACGCCATACCGATTAACATAGGCGCGTAACGCATTGGCCAACATACTGCCGGGGCGGTCGTTGTCTGAATAGATCAATGGGCGTTCAATCGCACCCGTGGCTAAAATTACGCGCTTGGCACGGACGCGCCAAAACCGTTGGCGGGTCTTGCCGTCTTGATCCATGGAAATAATGTCTGAGCGATTTTCGACAAGACTGACCAGATTATGATCATATAGCCCCGTCGCCATCGTGTGTTTCAAGATGGTAACTTCGGGCATGGCGCTCAGCTCTGTCTCAGCCGCCGCAACCCATTCAAGGGCAGGGGCACCGTCGATTTCCTCGCGCTCGTTCAACAGTTGTCCGCCGAGTTCCAGGTTTTCATCAACCAACATCACTCGTGCACCGGTGCGCCCCGCAGATAGTGCCGCTGCCAAACCAGCAGGCCCGGCGCCAATGACAATGACGTCGGGGTGGGCATTCATTTTGTCATACGTGTCTTGATCGGGTTCTTCGGGTGAACGGCCAAGCCCCGCCGCACGGCGGATGATATGTTCGTAGTATTTCCACGCCGATGCAGGCCACATAAACGTCTTATAATAAAAACCAGCGGGCAGAATCCGATGGAACAGACCATTGATCGCCATGACATCGAACGAGGGTGACGGCCAACAGTTCACACTAGACGCATCCAGATGATCATAAAGCGGAATGCGTGTCGCGGGGACATTGGGAATGGTGCGGGCATCGCGTTCTAATTGGACCAGTGCGTTGGGCTCTTCGGTGCCTGCTGTCATGATCCCGCGTGGGCGGTGGTACTTAAAGCTTCGACCGACCAGCATGACGCCATTGGCCAGCAATGCGGATGCCAGCGTGTCACCTTTGTAGCCCGTGTATTGGCGGCCATTGAAATAGAAATCAATCGGTTGGGATCGATCGATTTGTCCGCCATCAGATAAGCGATTGGGCTGGTTCATGATCCCGAATCCATTTTAGGTGGAAGTTCACCCATCTTATAGACACCCATAACTTGATTGGTGTGCGTGTTGCGGGCCATGTTGAACCAACGACGACATCCAGCGCTATGCGCCCATCTTTCCAAGTGCAGCCCCTTTGGGTTTTTGCGCATGAACAGATAATCCGCCCATTCATCGTCACTGAGTTTCGCAGGGTCCTCTGGCCGCGCGATATGCGCTTCATGCCCATAGGAAAATTCTGTTTCGTCGCGTTTGCCGCACCAGGGACATTCGATCAAAAGCATTTTTTCATCTCCCCCTTAATGCGCAACGCCAGCGGCGCCGTGTTCATCGATTAAATCGCCGGTTGAGAACCGGTCGAGCGAGAAGGCGGCGTTTAATGCGTGCGGTTCATCGCGTGCAATTGTGTGCGCGAAGACCCAACCAGAACCCGGTGTCGCCTTAAACCCGCCCGTGCCCCAACCGCAGTTGAAATACAGTCCATTGACCGGGGTTTTCGAAATGATCGGGCTGGCGTCGGGGGCTGTATCCACGATCCCGGCCCAGGTGCGCAGGATGCGCATGCGGCTGAAGATCGGGAACAGTTCGACGGCGGCCGCCAATTGCTCTTCAACAATCGGTAAGCTGCCGCGCTGCGAATAACCATTGTGGGCATCTATCCCGGCACCGATCACCAAACCGCCCTTGTCGGACTGAGACACATAGACATGTACGTGACCTGACATGACAACCGTATCGATAATCGGTTTCACAGGCTCAGACACCATCGCTTGCAGCGGGTGACTTTCGATGGGCATACGGAAACCCGCCATATCTGACATCACCGTGCAGTGCCCGGCGACGACGACGCCAACTTTTTTGGATTTGATGGCACCACGGGTGGTTTGAACCCCGGTGATGTGACCATTTTCGATATCGAACCCGGTGACTTCGCAATTTTGAATGATATCGACGCCGCGTGAGTCGGCGGATCGTGCGAGCCCCCAAGCAACCGCATCGTGGCGTGCCGAGCCGCCACGGGGTTGCCAGGTCGAGCCCAGAACAGGATAGCGATTGTTTGGATCTAAATTCAGGATCGGGCAGATTTTCAGAAGCTCTTCCGGGCCAACATATTCGGAATCAATGCCGTTTAATTTGTTCGCATAAACCCGGCGTTTGGCATCGCGGACTTCGCCGATTGTGTGCACGAGGTTTAAGACACCGCGTTGACTGAACATGATGTTGTAGTTGATGTCCTGGGTCAGGCCTTCGAACAGCTGCAATGATTTTTCGTACAGTCCGGCACTTTGGTCCCACAGATAGTTCGAGCGAATGATCGTCGTGTTCCGTCCTGTATTGCCGCCGCCCAGCCAGCCTTTTTCCAAAACGGCGACATTGGTGATGCCGTGTTCCTTGGCCAGGTAATGTGCGGTGGCAAGTCCGTGGCCGCCGCCGCCGACGATGATCACATCATACTCGGGCTTTGGGTCAGGGGATCGCCAAGCTTGTTGCCAATCGCGGTGGTATCCCAAGGCGTTGCGTAGCAGACTGAATACGGAATATCGCTTCATAACTTCCCTTAACGTTTGGCGTCGCCAAAATCTGGGTCTGTTGCCGACCCTTATGTCATTCGTTTCCCATTCGCAGGCCATCACGTCTGTTCGTATTCCGACGCCTTGCCAATGTTTTCCGACTACACACATTATCGGCATGGGTTTCCGGGGGCAAATGCTGAAATTGGCAACCATATTGCCATTCCATTCACCCCACGTGCGCGATACCGTTGTGAGATGATTCGTTTATTCAATCTGACCATGTGCGCCATCTCGATGGTTCTTGTCGTGTCTACAGCGAGCGGACAGGAAACGGCGCTGCAGATCCCCGGCGATGGCATGATCAAGGTCATAGGGTCTGATGACAGCGCCAGTCCTGTGAATGCTGTATTTCAAAGTGGCTTAGATGCGTATTACGTCCAAGATTATGCTGCTGCGCGTGCCGCATGGTCCGAGTTATCTGACGCTGATCATGCCATCAGTATGCACAATCATGCCGTGATGCTGTGGCGCGGGCAGGGTGGTACCCAAGACCGGCCGTCAGCTGTGGCCTTATTTGAAAAATCGGGGGCCTTGGAAAACCCGGTTTCGCTTCATGCGCTTGGTACGTTGTCCATGAATGGATGGGGCGTGGCCAAAGATGCAGATCAAGCGGTCGCGTATTTTGAGCAGGCGTCCGTGCTCGGGCATGGACCCTCGACCTATAATCTTGCGGTCATGTATTGGAATGGCGTCGCCGTTGAAGCTGACAAGGACGTTGCACTGGAATACTTCGAAGCCGCCGCCGAGGGCGATTACGTTCGCGCCCAGTATGATCTGGCAGGTCTGCTTTATGACGGCAGCACGGGCAGGCGGGATTTCAAAGCCGCACGGTCATGGTTTGAGCGCGCTGCTGAGAACGATGATCCCTTTGCGCGTTACAATTTGGCGTTGATGGCATTGGCGGGCGAAGGCGGGCCGGTTGATAAGGACCTTGCCCATGAGCAACTCGTCATGTCTGCAAACGCAGGGACTGTGCCTGCCCAAATGCGCCTGGCTGGAATGTTGGCGACGGGTGAGCACGGCGAGGCTGTCGATCTGGTCAGTGCGTTATCGTGGTACCTGATCGCTGATGCTTTTGGGGCCGAGGGTGCGTCAGAGAATGCAAAAATGATCGAAGATGCTCTGTCTCCATCAGATGTCGCTAAGGCACGGGCCAAGGCGCTTCAATTTAAGCCCGCGTCCAACAACCCGGCACCCGCAACGGCGTCGCAATAACACGATTGAATTTTCACCCTTAGATCACGGACACCTTCATGATCAGTTTCTTTTTCAAACTCATTAAACTTGGCATCAAGATCAGCATCGTCTTGGGCGGGATCGCAATCGTCATAGCCTATGCCCGGTTGAGCGAATTCGGTGATATGCGCAAAGAACTGATGACGAAGATCGAAAACTCCTATGCGGGCCGGTTATCCATCAGTGGGCCCGCCGAGTTGGATTTATCGTTTCCGCCACGGGTGATCATTCATGATGTGAAGATTAAAAATGCCAAATGGGGCACCAAAGAAAACATGATGACTGCCGATAAAGTGATCGCAGAGATCGATTTACTGCCTGCCTCTCATCCAAGGTAAAATGGCGTTGCCGAGGCTTCGGATGGTGGGGGTCGATATCATTTTCGAGCAAAATGCGGACGGGATCAGCAATTGGGATGAATTGAACGGGTTTGAGACAGCGGCGGGGCCAGGTGGTTCGACGCCACCGCCGACTATTTTCCCAAACATCGCAGGGTCATCAGTCAGTATTTCAGGTGGTTCGTTGACGGTGGTAAGCCCAAATGCGCCACCCAGTGCGACGTCCGTATCATTTGGTGGCGCAGAAATAGAGGTCGCATCGGTCAATGCAGCAAACAGTTTTGGAGTTCCAAAGCCTTGCCTTTAATTGTAAAAAAAAGCCCTCTCTGATTTCAGAGAGGGCGAAGGTAATAGGGAGGTTTTCACCTCAGGGATAACTTGGTCGAAGGAGGCCTTCGTTTTGATACCTTGCGAAGAGGGAGTGCAGGGGTATCGCTTTTAGAAATTTATAGGTTCTTAGAACGGATTATTGTGGCCGCCTCTAACACCCGAAATAACTTTGTTGAAGGCGCTTCTCATCGCGACGGCACGAAGTCGACGCCCTTCGCG
>DGNZ01000131.1 GCA_002389175.1 Rhodospirillaceae bacterium UBA4479
CCTGTTTAAAAAGACCTGCAAAGAAAGGGCGAGATCGGCATGATCGGTGCTGGATGCAATTCCAATGCTGGATTGCTTGCGGCCATCAATGCAGGCGCTGCGGATGTTGTTTTGGTGGCCGGGCGTTGGACCTTGCTTGACCGAAGCGCGGCACAAGACCTGTTGCCGTTATGTGAACATAAAGGTACCGCCGTTGTGGCCGGTGGCGTGTTGAACTCAGGCTTGCTCGCGAAGCGGCCGGCTGAAGGGGCATCGTTTGATTATCGCGCCGCGACCGTGACTGAGCGCCAAGCTGCAACTAAAATACATGATCTTGCACAGGTAAGTGCCATCCCTTTGATTAGCGCTGCTTTGGCTTTCCCCACCCGCCATCCGGCGGTTGGCACCCTTTTATTGGGTGTTTCATCGACCAGCCAACTTGAAGACAACTTGACTGCATTGAAGACCAATATCCCAGCCGAGTTTTGGGAAAACGTCGCGCAAATGGGTCTGCAACCATGAGAAATGCAAATGCGATAGACGCCCATGTCCACATTTGGGATGCCCAGCGTCGGGACGACATATTGATTTGTGATGCTCACCCTGAACTGAACGATAGAGCGACAAGCGATGCATTGAGCGCGCATTTAACGGGCAGTAGATTTAGCCGCGCGATTCTGGTGCAATCTGCCCCTGATAATGCTCATTCCGACTGGTTGATCGAGCATACAGCACGGTTGAGCACGATTGCAGGCGTGGTCGCGTGGATTGACCCAACGGCAAACGATGCTTTGGATCGCGCTGAGTGTCTTATTGCGCAACCGCGTGTTTGTGGGGTGCGGTTGATGCTCAACAGAATGACCACGCCCGCACAATTGCTAGCTGTGAGACCGATGGCGGTCTTGTCATTGCTAGCCAAAAATGACGTCACAATTGAATTGTTGGCCCTCTCTGCTCAGCTTGATTTTGCTTATGACCTTGCCGGTGCGATCTCTGGCAAGATTGTGGTGGACCACTGCGGTCTACCACCCCAAAACGCTATGGCAGATCAGATATGGCGGGACCGGTTACAAAAACTGGCCACACGCCCAAATGTTGCAACCAAATTGTCTGGTTTGATCGAACCCTATGCGATGATGCCACCTGACCACACTTTATTTGCAGTGATGGATTTCGTACTTGCCCAGTTTGGTACAGACCGCTTGATGGCCGCCAGTAATTTCCCGGTCGTGCAATTGACCGCGCCGGAACAAACTTGGGAGGCAAGCCTTGCGTCTTGGGTTCAGGCACATGGTTTCAGCCCCCCTGAACAGGCTTCCCTTTGGCACAATTGTGCTGCCACTTGGTATCCACGGACTAAACAAAACGTCAAATTGGAAAGCCCCGAAAATGACTGATCTCACATCTAAAACTGCACTTATTACGGCTGCTGGGCAAGGGATCGGCAGGGCAGCTGCTATTGAGTTGGCCAAAGCCGGCGCGCGCGTAATTGCAACCGATATCAACGAGGACACCCTCGCAGAACTTTCCGGCCTGTATGGCATTGACTGTCAAAAACTGGATGTGCTGGACGCGTTGCAAGTCGCAGATTTTTGCGCATCTTTTGGCCCCTGTGATATTCTTTTTAATTGCGCCGGCGTGGTTCACTCGGGCTCTGTTCTTGAAATGCCCGAGGCGGATCTGGACTTTGCCCTCGACCTGAATGTGCGAGCGATGGTGCGAATGGTTCAGGCTATTCTACCCAAAATGCTGGAGCGCGGCGATGGCACGATCATCAACATGTCTTCCGTGGCCTCTAGTGTGAAAGGCGTGCCAAATCGTGCGGCCTATACAATTTCAAAAGCGGCCGTGATCGGATTGACAAAGTCCATTGCTGCAGATTTTGTCGCCCAAAGTATTCGGTGCAATGCGATCTGTCCCGGCACAGTCGAAAGCCCGTCATTGCAAGCGCGGCTAGGCGCCGATGGTAACTATAAAAAAAACCACGCGGAATTTGTCGCCCGTCAGCCTATTGGCCGTATCGGAACGCCGCAAGAGATTGCCGAGCTTGTCGTGTACTTAGCTGGCGCCACCTACACCACGGGCCAAGCTTATGCCATCGACGGTGGTTGGACGATATGACAAAGGCAAAGGCAAAGGCAAAGGCAATATTATGAGATTTTTACGGTTTGGAACCCCTGGCTCCGAGAAACCTGCCCTGATTGATACCGACGGTACACTGCGTGATCTGAGTGGAGAAATTGCGGACCTCAGCGGTGCAATGCTGGACCCGATGAAGCTGACAGAGCTTGCCAAACTTGACACAAACTTACTGCCCGCGGTGTCTGGCAACCCACGGTTGGGGCCACCTGTGGCGGGCACAGGAAAGTTCATTTGCATCGGCCTGAACTATTCCGACCACGCTGCCGAAACCGGTGCGATCGTTCCGCCAGAACCTATTATTTTTATGAAAGCGACTTCCGCGATCTGCGGCCCGAATGACGCGGTTCATATTCCACGCGGTTCAACCAAAACTGATTGGGAGGTAGAACTGGGCGTCGTGATCGGTCGCACTGCGAAATATGTCACCGAAGCTGAGGCTCCAGGTTACGTGGCTGGTTATTGCACCGTGCATGACGTGTCAGAACGAGCGTTTCAGATTGAACATGAAGGCCAATGGACCAAGGGCAAATCGGCTGACACTTTCGGCCCTATTGGTCCCTGGCTCGTGACTCCAGACGACGTACCGAACCCGCAAAATTTGCCTATGTGGCTAACGGTGAATGGCAAAAAAATGCAAGATGGGTCAACCAACACAATGATCTACAGCGTGGCATTTTTGGTGTCCTACCTGAGCCGCTTCATGTCGCTACAACCGGGCGACATCATTTCTACAGGAACGCCACCCGGTGTCGGTATGGGCATGTCCCCACCGCGCTACCTTGCGCCAGGAGACAAGGTGGAGTTGGAAGTCGAAGGTCTTGGTCGCCA
Organism: Rhodospirillaceae bacterium UBA4479; assembly: GCA_002389175.1. Taxonomy (GTDB): domain Bacteria; phylum Pseudomonadota; class Alphaproteobacteria; order Rhodospirillales; family Casp-alpha2; genus UBA4479. Next base: position 2,950 of record DGNZ01000131.1, read on the forward strand.
GCAGCAAACCATAACACAAGACTGATTGGAATATATCATGACCACAATCACCGGCCTGCAGACCATTGATCTGCGCTTTCCGACATCCCAATCGCTTGACGGGTCAGACGCAATGAACCCAGATCCCGACTACTCTGCCGCCTATGTGATCCTAGAGACGGATACAGAAGGGTTGTCGGGCCACGGGCTTACATTTACGATTGGGCGCGGGAATGAAATTTGCTGTGCGGCCATCGCGGCCACGAAGCACCTCATCGTTGGCCTTACGCTTGAGGACTTAAAGCAAGATCCAGCTGGGGTTTGGCGACGCCTAACTGGAGACAGTCAGCTACGCTGGATTGGCCCCGACAAGAGTGCCATGCACCTCGCAACGGGTGCTGTCGTCAATGCCTTGTGGGATCTGTGGGCGCGGGCCGATGATAAACCAGTTTGGCAACTGGTCGCAGAAATGACGCCCGAGCAAGTCGTGGGCATTGTCGATTTTAGATACCTGACCGATCAACTAACACCCAATGAGGCGCTGGAAATTTTGCGCCGCGCACAAGACGGAAAAGAAAACCGAATCGCGGATTTGAAGCAAAATGGCTACCCCTGTTATACAACTTCCGCTGGCTGGTTGGGTTACCCCGACGACAAGTTGCGCCGGCTATGCGTTGAAGCCCGAGAAGCAGGTTTTACCCACGTTAAGATGAAGGTCGGCCGCGATCGCGCAGAAGATATCCGGCGGCTCACGATTGCACGTGAAGCCCTCGGTGATGATATGAAAATGATGATTGATGCCAATCAGGTTTGGGAGGTCGACGAGGCTATCTCATGGGTGAGTGATCTCGCGTTTTCCAACCCTTTCTTTATTGAAGAGCCAACAAGCCCTGATGACATTTTGGGCCATGCCGCTATCCGCAAAGCCGTCGCACCGATCAAGGTCGCGACAGGCGAAATGTGTCAAAATCGGATAATCTTTAAGCAACTCATCGCAAGCGGTGCCATCGATATTGTCCAGATCGACGCCTGTCGCATGGGTGGGTTGAACGAAGTATTAGCTGTACTGTTGCTTGCCGCCAAGTTCGATCTGCCAGTTTGGCCACATGCAGGGGGTGTAGGCTTGTGTGAATACGTACAGCACCTTTCAATGATCGACTATATTGCGGTTTCCGGCAAAAAAGATGGTCGCGTCATCGAATATGTCGATCACCTGCACGAACATTTTGTGTCACCCTGCAAGATCAAGAACGCCGCATATATGCCTCCGACCGGGGCAGGCTTTTCAATCGAAATTAAAGAGCAAACGTTGAAAGATTTCGCCTTTGAAACCTGATGACTGAACCGATTTAAAGCGGCCCAATTTGTCGTCATGTTTCATTTTTACCAACCGCAATGCAGTCCTTAGCTCAACAGGCAGAAACCTCAACACTTGGAATTTGGACGTCAAGATATGACGCTAACATTAGCGCGCTTATCCGATTTTTGACAAAAAATTGCGAGGAATCAAAAACGCGATGGGGACTGCGCCAGCAGAATGCAACTCATTATCCTGTCGCAAGCTCCTGTCTTGTGGAGAGCTTTGCCAGTGTCGAGACACCAATGTCGGCTACCACAAATAAATAGAGTCGATGCTGCGCTGGTAGCGGGAGCCTGCTACCCGCCATTGCAGTTTGTCGCTGCATACGCAATGCGCTGAATGCAGACTTTCGAACAAAAAAGTTGAATGGCGGTTTCGTCCGCAAAACAGCCATCCATGCA
>DGNZ01000177.1 GCA_002389175.1 Rhodospirillaceae bacterium UBA4479
TAACAAGGCAGGTTTTAAACCCCGCCGCAGCCCCCCCTAGAATATCTGTGTGCAAGGTATCACCGACCATCAGCACCCGATCACGCGACACATTGCGCCCTATTGATTTGGCAACTGCATCAAAGGCATTTTCGAACGGCTTGCCAAAAAACTCTGGCGTTCCTGCTGACTGATCAGCGATATCGTGGGCGTACGCCCCTGGCTCCAACGAAAACCAGTCTCCGCGCGGTGCGACCACATCAGGGTTGCCGACCAGAAACGGAACTGATCGGACTTTCAACCATTTCGTCAGAGTCTCATTTTGTTGGATATCCCAGCTGGCGCCCCCCAAAAAAATGATGCCCGTGTAGCCATCATATTCGGGGTCAAATGCCATCGCATCAACGGGCAAATCGTCAAATGAGGCCCCTGGTGGTGCAATGCAGCCCCATTGGCCTTCTAACGCGCGGTCCAAAAGTGCATCAATCAATACTTGTCGACTTGAAACAATCTCGTCAGCGGTAAAGTCGTAGCCAAGTGATTCAAATTTTTCACACGCTGCAGCCTTCGACAAACTGGCCGCATTGGTCAGGACACGAACCTTTTTCCCCATAGTCCGAATGGCTGACACACGATCGATAGCCGTGGGGATCGTCGTCTCACCGACATTCAACACCCCAAATGCATCAAAGACGAATGCATCAATCCCGTCTGTGATATCGCCTAAATTAGCAATTTGGTCACTTCGTAACGGAAATACAGGATTTGGAAAGCGATGGCGGACCTCTTGATAGCGGCGATAGGACCACGATGCATCGATATTGGTCTTCATTCGTCTAGACAGTGCTTCAAATGTTCTTAGATGGGCGCACAATATGCCGCACAAACCAGCCCAGGTCACGCAAACTGTTGTGCCGCGTCATGAGCCTCATTGACTCTATCGATTGAAGATGATTCTCTGCGCTGATGGTTTTTCGGACCCGATTAGGAATCGCAAAATGCGCGTAAAACAATGGATTGCTAGCATCGCTTTTAGCACACTCATCTTGAGTGGGACCGCCGCGCATGCACAGCAGATCACGTTGAACGCCGTTTCATACGAACCTATCCCTTCAGGCGAAGCGGTTATGGTCGAAATCTTTGACGACTCGGATGATAACAAACGACTAAAAGCCAAATTTGAAGATCAGTTGAAGTCACAGGGCTACACTGTTTCCGAAAATGCACGCCTGATCATGAGCTTTGAGACCCGCGATACGTCTGGTACATGGACCGGTGGTGGGCCGAATCGACTTGTTGAAATTGGTAATGCAGTAAATCACACGGGCACAGATGCACCGGATGTTCGCGTCAATATTTTCGATAATCAACGTGGGGGGTTATTAAACCCGAAACCAAATAAAGGCGTAACACAGGTCGCGCCCAGCCAATACCGAATTGAGGCTTCACTTGAAGATCGTTCAAATGGCAAGCGTCTCTGGCAAGGCTGGAGCGTCGCCAATATTGGTGGAGCAGATGATCCAGCTTTGTTAAATGCGATGGTCAAACCTATCGTGGAACACATCGGCAAAACCGTGCGAGATCAGCGCATCTCTGGGCGCTGACGTTTATCTCCTTCACCAAAATTCAATCTAAAGATTGCTTGGGGTGTCTTGCCCTTTTAAGCCAAAAAAGATAGGTAACGCGGGCGTCGCGGTTAATCATCCGCTCTGTCTCGAGGACACTATCGTATGAACACATCGACAGACAAAGCCTTGTTGCCTGCCGGTCTTTCAGATCGGCTCGCACCAGATGCAGCAATTGAGTCAGATGCCCGTGAAAACTTAGTTAAATCCTTCATCGCACGAGGCTTTGATCGCGTTCAAACGCCCCTTGTTGAATTTGAAGATAGCCTATTGGCAGGCACAGGTGCCGCCATGGCAGCACAGACTTTTAGACTTATGGATCCCGTGTCTCAACGGATGATGGGGGTTCGGGCCGATATAACACCGCAGGCTGCACGTATTGCCACAACGCGCCTTGCGCATATCGCACGACCTTTACGTCTTTGTTATTCCGGACAGGTTCTTCGTGTTCGTGGGAATCAACTTCGGCCAGAGCGTCAATTCACGCAAGCCGGTGCAGAAATCATTGGAATCGACAATCCAGCAGCAGATGCCGAGGCCGTGTTGACCGCGGTCGAAGCCCTGAACGAACTGGGGATTGAAGACATCAAAGTCGATCTATGCCAGCCAATGATCGGCCGCCATGTAATGGCCGAGCTTCAGATATCTGACGATGCTGCAGCTCAACTCCGTGATGCGCTGGATAGCAAAGACTCCGCCGAGGTCAAAGCACTGACCAAGGATCTTGGTCCTGATGCTCAATCACTGTTTGTTGCACTGTTAGAAGCAACAGGCACGGCAAAGACGGCAATAAGCAAAATCGCTGCACTGCCTCTTTCAGGAGATGCCGCCGAAGCACGCGATACACTGCTAGGCATGGTTGAGTTGATCCAAGACGCGGCCCCACACTTGTCTTTGACGCTGGATGCCGCTGAAAACCGAGGCTTTGAATATCATTGCGGTGTTACATTCACGATTTTTGCGCCGGGCGTTCGTGGCGAATTGGGAACAGGCGGTCGCTACATGGCTGGCAGCAGTGATGACGGCGCTACGCCTGAACCAGCAACTGGCTTTACCCTATTTCTGGATAGTATCCTTAGCGCCCTTCCCGCCCCTGCTGAGGCTGATCTAATATACGTACCCTTGGGAACAAGTCGCGATGACTTGGCAATGTTGCGCGACAAAGGATACCGGACACGTCAAGGGTTTGACGCAGGGGACAAAGCTGCGGCAAAGCACCAAGGCTGCTCACACATTTTCAACAATGGAACTATCGAAGCGCTATAAGATGCGCGTTTTTAGAGGGATCAAATACTCATGGCCAATGTAGTCGTTGTCGGTTCGCAATGGGGTGACGAGGGAAAAGGTAAAATTGTCGACTGGTTATCTGTACGCGCAGATGTCGTCGTCCGTTTCCAAGGTGGTCATAACGCCGGTCATACGTTGGTTATCGACGGCGTTACCTACAAACTCAGCATGCTACCATCGGGCATTGTCCGCAAAGGCAAGCTTTCCATGATCGGCAATGGCGTTGTTATCGACCCATGGGCGCTGATGGCTGAAATAGACAAAATCCGCGAGCTCGGTGTCGAAGTCGGCCCAGAAAACCTGAAGATCGCAGAAAATGCCGTTCTGATTTTGCCGCTCCACCAGAACTTGGATATGGCGCGCGAGAAAGCTGCGGGCAAAGGCAAGATTGGCACCACAGGGCGTGGTATCGGCCCTGCGTACGAGGATAAAACGGCCCGACGCGCCATTCGCGTCGGCGACTTGGCCGATTTGGATGTTTTGTCCGATAAAATCGATACACTGCTTTTCCACCATAATGCACTGTTGCGTGGCTTGGGCATGCCTGAAGTCGATAGTAACGAATTACAGGATAAGTTGTCCGAGATGGCGCCAAAGCTTTTGCCGTACATGGCAACTGTTTGGCAAGAGCTCGACAACATGCGCCGCAAAGGCCAACGGATTTTGTTCGAAGGTGCGCAAGGTACCATGCTCGACATTGATCACGGCACGTATCCGTTTGTGACCTCATCAAACACTGTTGCGGGTCAAGCCGCCATTGGTAGCGGCCAGGGTCCTGGCGCTATCGATTATGTGCTGGGTATCACCAAAGCCTACACCACCCGCGTGGGGTCTGGACCGTTCCCAACCGAGTTGGAAGACGAGGTTGGTCAGCAACTCGGCGAGCGCGGACGTGAATTCGGCACCGTTACGGGTCGTGCACGCCGCTGCGGTTGGTTCGATGCCGTTCTGGTCCGCCAGGCTGTCAAAGTGAATGGAATCACCGGCATTGCATTGACCAAACTTGATGTTTTGGATGGCCAGCCGGAATTGAATGTCTGTGTTGGCTATGAGATCGATGGCGAGAAGTACGATCACCTGCCCGCATCGACAGTTCGCCAGGGACGTGTGACACCAATCTACGAAACAATGGAAGGCTGGTCCGAAAGCACACAAGGCGCGCGTTCGTGGGCAGACCTACCGGCCACGGCTATCAAGTACATTCGTCGGATTGAAGAACTCATCGAAGCCCCTGTCGCTATGCTGTCCACCAGCCCAGAACGCGACGACACAATCTTAGTCCATGACCCGTTCGAAGACTAAATTCGGTACCGATTGACGGCTTCCTGATCCCATGCGATCCCTAATCCGGGGCCGCGTGCTGTCACGCATCCATCAACAAGATCGTAGCCATGGACCAGGATGGGGCGTGCCTTGTCCAAATACTCCAACCAATGCGCCGTCGGCGTCGCAGCTAGGGCATGTGCACTTTGTTCAACAAAGGCATGACTGGAGAGTGGTAGTCTCTTTGACTTAGCTACGTCAGCAACCTGAATCCATCCCGTAAAACCACCGATCTTCATAATATCGGGCATGATATAATCACTCGCTTCTGCATTGATCGCTTGGGTCGCCCCTGCAGGGAACCACCAGTTCTCTCCTGTTTGAACAGGCACATGACTGGCCTCTTTGACGGCCCGGTGGCCTTCTAAATCTTCGGCCGGGACAGGTTCTTCAATCCAAGAAATATCGAATTCTGCCAATCGCTCGATACGGTTCAATGCCTCGGACACATCCAGTGATTGATTATAATCGACCATGATTTGAACATCTGGCCCTACGACACCACGGGAAAACGCCGTACGCGCCACATCCTCAGCAACATCGCTGCCGCCCAATTTGATCTTGATCGCCCTAAAGCCCCGCGCCACGGTTTGTTCCAATGCCTCCTGGTCGGCACTAATATCAAGCAAGCCATAGCTGTCATATGCTTGGATAGGGCGCGGATCGGCACCCAATAGGCGACAAACCGGCTCATTCATGGATTTGCCCAGCGCATCCCACAACGCCATATCGATACCCGCGATTACCATCCCCAAAAGTCCCTGAATTCCTAACAATCGGAATGTCGCTTGGAAGTCTCCAAAACGCTCTTCTGGTGCAATGGATTTCCCAATGACAACGTCTTTGATCTCTTCCGTCAGACTCTCAAGTGCCCTCAGGACCCTTGGCGTATAGGCAAAGATATAGGCTTGGCCGACAACATCCGCATCTGTTTCAATATCGATAAGGCCCAATGCACAATCTGGCAGGGCACCTGACGCTGTCCGCATGGGGCGGGCTAATGGCACAACGACAGGTGTTAATCGAATATCTTTGATCACCGGAAGATCGGTCATGCACATGCCTTTCTATGGGGAATGACTGAGGTTTCACATTAACCATAACTGCCATAAAACACAGTAAAAGCTTGCGATTTTTACGTTTTCACGATTCAATAGGTTAAGGCCTGGGAGAATCTTTTGGCCAATCCCGTTTTGACCACGCAGGTGGCGAAGCGGACATGGATAGTGTGGGACGCGAAAATGGCAGAATCGCCAATGGACGCGGACGAAATCGCTGACATCGAAACGCCTCAGGGCGGATCAGCGGTTCTTCGTGATCGATTTTTGATAGACGGCGGAAAGCCGTTACCAGCTTATGACTCGCCCAATGCGCGAGCTTTTGCTGTTGAAGATCGCCGTGACCTCTCTCGGGATTTGTTCGCTTTGATCACCACTCCCGGTGTGCCCATTCGAACAACAGAAATTCGTCGCCTCAAATCCAGCCCAGCCAGTGGCCATATCGACGTCGTTGAATGGGGCACTGTTTTTTGGCCGACACTTGAACGCCGGACAACGGCGATCATTTTCGAGCTTCCTATGGGCGGGCCCGCGCTAGAGCAAATTCGTAGAGGTAATCCTCGTCTGACCGAATACGACATACCGCGCAAAATCATCCAACCGTTGGTTGATGGCGTACGGCATATCCATTCAGCGGGCGTCATTCATCGCAACATTCGTCCAGATAATCTGTTTTTCACCGATGCTGAATGCCAGGAAATCGCCTTTGGTGAATGCGTCACAGCCCCAGCTGGTTTTGATCAACCATCTGTTTTCGAACCAATTGAGCGGGCTGTCGCAAACCCTGCAGGTCGCGGTGATGGCACCATGGCCGACGATATGTTCGCGCTTGGTGCGACCCTTGTCGTGATCATCACAGGTCGCAACCCAATTGAGCGGATCAAAGGCGAGGATCTGCTGTTCCAGCGGCTTAACATCGGGAGCTATGCAACGATTTGTGGTAACGCCAAGATTCCAATTTCCTTGTTGGAACCTTTACGCGGGCTACTTGCAGATAACCCCGAAGACCGTTGGTCCATTGATCAAATTGACATGTGGTTAAGCGGCCTGAAGCAAACTCCCATGCAAAAGAAATCAGCCAGCAAAGGCGATACACCATTTCGCTTTGGTGGTCGCGATCATGTGAATCCGCGGACGTTGGCGCATGCATTCAATCGCCAAATCTCCGACGCCGTTCAAACCTTAAAAGATGAAAACTTTCACGCCTGGCTAAAGCGCTCTTTGCGTGCCGATGAACTATCCGAAACCCTTAAAGGCTTCATCGATAACGCTGTCTTCCATAAAGATGATTATCAGGGAACTGAAGAACATTTAGTTGCGCGCGCTTGCTCTGTCATGGACCCCAATGGGCCTATTCGCTACAAGGGAATGTCCATTTGCATTGATGGTTTTGGCCCAATGCTGGCCAGTGAAATCATCCGCAATGGTAATGTCCAAGATTTGACGGAACTGGTAAACCGGGACATTTGGCAGTTCTGGACTGGGAACCGCGCATCATTCATGGACACCATTGATATCGCGCGCTCATTTACGCAGATGAAAAACTGGCTTGGTATCAATGACCCAGGCTTTGGTCTTGAACGTTGCTTGTATGAAATGAACCCCGGCATTACATGCCAAAGTGAATACGTGATCGAAGAATCCGTGATCAATATCGATGCACTTTTGCCTGCACTGGATCAGGCTGCCAATAACGCTGATGCCAGGACGAAACCGGTAGATCGACACGTCATTGCTTTTATCGCCTCGCGATTTAACGAAGACATTGCCCCACATCTGCGCGCGCTGGCATCCCCCAAGGAAGGCACATCCGTGATTGGGATGCTAAGCCTATTGGCTTTTTTGCAATGGAAACTCCGCGCTGATCCGGTTTACGGCCTAGCAAGCTGGGTTGGTGGTGTCTTGGGACCTGCGATCAATGGCTACCACAGCCGTACGACACGTGCCGAGATTGAACGTGAAATCCCTCGGCTTGTTCGCAAAGGTAGCCTGCCAGAACTTTTCGACCTGATCGACAACGCCGAGAAGCGCCAAGAAGATCAAGATGGATACGCTGATGCCTTGGATGAATACATCGCGTGCGCAATGGAAGTCGAAGAAATTGAAGGCACCGGTTCTGAGTTAACCGAAAAAGCGGAAAAGACCGGTCAAAAGACAGCCGCGATGATTTCAATTTTGACCACGATGATCGCAGTATCGATCGTTTTCATTTCAGAGATGTTGTGAGGTACAGATGCAATTCAAATTGATATTCTGGGGCCTTACAATCTTTTCGTTGTTGATCATTGTCGCTTTACCAACAGTGCTCTTCCTTGGCTTTTCAATGCTGCCTGCACTCGTAGCTGCAATCATTGACCGGACCGACGAAAAGTCAGCCACGTTTTGTGTCGGTGGCCTCAATTTTTGTGGAGTGTTCCCATATCTTCTGGATTTGTGGTTTGGCGATCATTCGCTCAATCAATCTATGACTTTGCTCACAGATGTATACACTTTGGCAGTTATGTACGGTGCTGCAGGCATGGGCTGGATGTTGTATTTGTCCCTGCCCCCTGTGATTGCATCAGTTATTCAAGTGATGTCAGAGCGTCGCTTGGAGCAGCTCAGAAAGACTCAGAAAACCATCATTCAAGAATGGGGTGATGAAATCATCACGGATGCCGATCTGGGAGGTGGGGCGATGCCCCCAATGATGTCTGATGATAAATCAAACCAATTGTCCGGTGCCGAAGCGCCTGCTTAATTACGCCCGCTAAACAATAAACACCAAAAAAAGCCCCCTAGAATCGAACGAGCCGTCGGAAAAAATCCGACGGCTCTCCCGAGAACGATCTCGACAACCCGGGGGGAGACGACAATTTGGGGGGCTGGGGTCGCCGTGATCTATAGTATTTACGCCCCAGTGCAACGTTCAGATCACAGTTGATCAAAAAAAATCGTTTTTTATTTCAAACCTCAAAATCCTCTTTCTCTTGACCCAACGTGCACTAAGTCGCAGAGTCCGATTTCAAATTCCGCGGGGAGCCCCAGTTTGGGGGCTGAGATACCACCTGACGTGTCGAAAATCGACACTCACTGTGGTGACCCGTTGAACCTGATCCGGGTGAAACCGGCGTAGGGATCGGAAACCGAACACCACGTTTTTCCACCATCCTGAAGCCGTCCCGGGTCTCCACAATCGAATGGGAGGACCCAGGATGAACGTTATTCGCAAGCCAGCCAACGCAGACGTCACGCACGGACCGTTGCCAGCATCTGAAAAAATTTACGTCGACGGCGAACGTCTCGGCGGCATTCGCGTACCAATGCGCAACATTCACACGCATGAAAGTGCGAATGAGCCGCCACTAACGGTGTATGACACATCAGGCATTTACACCGATACAAATGCCGAGATCGACATCGATGCTGGCCTGCCCCGTATTCGCGTAGGTTGGATCGAAGGCCGTGGCGATACCGAATTGTATCAAGCCCGCGAAGTAAAACCTGAAGACAACGGCAACATCGGCGAAGACAAACTGGTTCCGCAATTTCCAGTCGCGAACCAACCGCGCCGTGCAAAAGCCGGTGTCGAATCGATTTCGCAATTGGCCTATGCACGCCAAGGCATCATCACGCCCGAAATGGAATACGTTTCGATCCGTGAAAACATGCTGCGCAACGTTTCCCCTGAAGAAGCTGCAAAGCTAAAAGCCGAAGCTGAGCGTTGGGGTGCCGAAATCCCAGATGTTGTCACACCAGAGTTTGTGCGTGACGAAGTTGGCCGTGGTCGGGCGATTATCCCGAATAACGTCAACCACCCAGAAACTGAACCGATGGCGATTGGCCGTAACTTCTTGGTCAAAATCAACGCCAACATCGGCAACTCTGCCGTGACATCATCTGTCGCTGACGAAGTCGACAAGATGGTATGGGCGATCCGTTGGGGCGCCGATACGGTCATGGATTTGTCGACCGGACGAAACATCCACAACATCCGTGAATGGATCATTCGCAATTCTCCCGTACCAATCGGAACCGTGCCGATCTATCAGGCATTGGAAAAAGTGGATCGCGCAGAAGACCTGACCTGGGAAATCTATCGCGATACATTGGTCGAACAAGCGGAACAGGGCGTCGATTACTTCACCATCCACGCGGGCATTCGTCTACGCCACATCCACCTGACCGCCGAACGTGTGACCGGGATTGTGTCGCGCGGTGGTTCCATCATTTCGCAGTGGTGCCTGGCGCATCACAAGGAAAGCTTCTTGTACGAGAAGTTCGACGAAATCTGCGACATCATGGCGCATTACGATGTGGCATTCTCTCTCGGTGATGGTTTCCGTCCAGGTTCTGGCGCTGATGCCAACGACGCGGCACAGTTCGCTGAACTGGAAACCCTTGGCGAACTGACCAAAGTCGGTTGGGAAAAAGGTGCCCAGGTCATGATCGAAGGCCCTGGCCACGTGCCGATGCACAAGGTCAAGATCAACATGGAAAAGCAGCTCAAAGTCTGCGGTGAAGCCCCCTTCTATACATTGGGCCCGCTCGTCACCGACATTGCGCCGGGCTACGATCATATCACATCGGGCATCGGTGCTGCGATGATCGGGTGGTACGGCACGGCAATGCTGTGTTACGTGACACCTAAGGAACACTTAGGCTTACCTGATCGGAACGATGTTAAAGAAGGCGTCGTCACGTACAAGATCGCAGCCCATGCGGCCGACTTGGCCAAGGGTCATCCGGGCGCTGCCGCGCGCGATGATGCACTCAGTCGGGCACGGTTCGAATTCCGTTGGGAAGATCAGTTCAATCTGGGTCTCGATCCAGATCGGGCTCGGGATTTCCACGATCAGACCATGCCAAAAGAAGCGCACAAAACCGCACACTTCTGTTCCATGTGCGGACCAAAATTCTGCGCCATGGAAATCACCAACTTGGTCCGCGACTACGCCAAGGAAGGCATGGATGAAATGTCCAAGAAATTCAAAGACGAAGGTGCTGAACTCTACAAAGAAGACTACACCGACGAGGCCAAAAAGGTCCCGGCGGCGGGCGACGACTAACTTCAGTCTTCGTTACGAACACAGAAAGGCCGGGCAATGCCCGGCCTTTTTTGTTGATCCCCCTCACCTGTCCTCTCCCCCATTTCATGAGGGAGAGGAACTCTCGGATTCAAATTACTCTTTCTAATCCTTCTCCCCCTATCAGGGGGAGAGGTTAGGTGAGGGGGTATATTATCCGCCCAAATACGCCGTTTTAAACCGCATCCGGCATTCCATCGGATTCATATTGCGTTTGAAGCTGGTGGGGTCGCCCGGCAGTACTCGGAGCCATAGAAACCTGGGCCCAACCCCTGATTTTACAAAATCAGCGGCAGCCATCAGACCATCCGACGACGACACCGTCATGACGTTGGCGATCCCTGCTCCGTCCGCTATTTTCGCCAGGTCCGTGCGCAGTGCCGTATGACCGACTTGGCCACCCGTTTCACCGTGCCCACCATTATCAACACAGACAATCGTCAGGTTTTCTGGCGCCTGGCTGGCGACGGTGGCGAGAGAGCCAATGTTCATCAGCATTTCCCCATCACCCGCAATCACACAGACTTTTTTGGTCGGTGCGGAGAGTGCCATTCCAAGCCCCATGGAAACCGCAGCACCCATGCATCCCGCCATGGTAAACATGTTCGGCCCATCATTGGTCAGGGCCGCCGCGTCACGCGCGGGACCTGCGAGGCCCGTGATAAATAAATATTCATCAGGGTTCGGGAAAATGTGTTCGAGCGCGCCGATGCGGCTTAATGTGATATCAGTCATATCTTTGTTCTCCTGTGGATCCCCGCCTACGCGGGGATGACAATTTCTGATTTAAATTTTAAATGAAATCATCAAAATGCTTTTGCGCCGAGGAAGCTCTGGCCAAGGATCAATGCCGAGGCACATCCCCCCTTGAACGCCGTGTTGATGGCGGCGCTCATACCGCCTTCTAGTTCTTCGGCTTTATCGACGCGGAATGTAATCACACCCATGGCATCCAAAATCGGTTCTACCGCCTGGCCCATCGGGAATTGCCAAGGGTTTTGCTCACCATGATCACCGCGCATGGAGACAATCATTAACAGCGGGAATCCCCCACCCTTCACGAACGACAAGAAGTTCGGGCAATTACCAACACCGGATGACTGCATCATGACGACCGCCTTTTCGCCGACCAGGTCGGCCCCGGCGGCAACGGCGATGCCCTCTTCCTCGGTCGTCAGCAAAACGACGCGGGTCTGGTTGTCTTCTTCGGCCAGTTCAGCCAAGCGCGCATTTCCGGCATCTGGAATGTAGCTGAAAAGCGTCACGCCTGCGTCTTTGAGTTGTTGAAATACCGTGCGCGACCAAGCGTCGTGCGGGTGCACTGTCTCGTACATGGTGGGTTCCTCTTGAAACTATCCTGTAAATTCAGCGTACAAATCATCATGAATTTCGCAAGCATGCATGGCCGTGTTATGATGTATTGTGCAGCAATTTGAGGGAAATCGATGCAATACGTTATCAAATTTCTGATGTGCTTCGTCGTTGTTCTTGTGACCACAACCACATCAGCGCAATCGATTGAACTGGCACAAACCAGCAAAGAAAAATGCCTTCACACGTGTATCGAACAGTATGGTGCTGACAAAAAAAGCGCGTGTGCTTTGCAGTGTGGTTTTGGCGGTGGACATACCAGGGGCGCACCGACCAAGGATTGCGGAACGGTCTACAAACAATGTTTACAAAGTTGTGGGACTGACAAGAACTGCAAAAACACGTGCCGAAAACAACGGACGAACTGCTATTAATTGACCTGGAAAGTGGCCTTTGATTATTTCTTGGCCGACATCATAGCATCGCACTGTTCGGCCAGCCCTGACATCGCGACATCGTTCAAAGGTTTTCCATTAAACGTCAGTCCGCCAGTTTTGATATTAAACCTGACGGTGCCCACATTCAGGGTCATGCCTTCGCTTTTCGCCACCGTTTCTGCCGCCTGCACAGCCGCTGCATCTGCGGCGACGGCATTACTGGCAGATGTTTGCGCCGCACTCGCGGCCGACGTCGCCGTCGCATCCGCGACATAACCGATGCCTTCAGCTGCTGTTTTTGCAGCCTGAGCCGACGATAAAGCGCTATCCACATCATTTGATGTAGTAGCAGAGGTTGCAGATGTATACGCAGACTGGGTCGTTGCTAATCCCGCCGCAGCTGTCTCGGCAGTCGTGGTGGCAGTAACGGCCGCTGCTGCAAGGGCAGCGTCATTGGGTGTGGCATCTGCTGCGGTCTGGGCAGCTGCCGCTGCCACCGCCGCATTATCTGATATCGTTTGCGCACCGGCCAACGAAAGCTCCGCCGAGGAAACAGCTGCATTTGTTGCAGCAACCGTCTTTTCTGCCGCAATCGCGGCCGCTTTATCCGCCGCGAGCTTTTCTTCGCCAACCCCCAAATAAGCTGTCAGGTCCTTGGTGACATTAAATTCAAAGACATCCGGCAGTGGGATTGTGAATGCGCCGCCAGCACCTGCCGGAACTACGGAATTTCCGCGCACATCAACACCCGGCTTATATGCAACATCAGCACGAGCCTGATGACGCATTAATCTTTTACAGTCGCGTTTGGTGATTCGCGCCTTGGGCAGTGAAGGCTCTTCTTTTGATGCTGCGGTTGGTGAAGTTTCAGATGGTGTTTGCGCATAAACTGATGTGGCACACATGAACAAAGCCGCACAAGTAACGGATATAACCGTTATTTCGTGTCGCCAGGCCCAACGTTTTAAAAGGCCGCTCTGATAAACCATGGAACCTCACATAACCTTTGAAATAATGCTGTCATAGTTGGGTGAGCAAATGGTTAACGTTAGATGAACAAACTTAGTCGGGAGTCTCTTTCCATTTCGCCGCCGTTTGTGTATCAGAACGCATGACCGATTTATCCGCCCTGCACGACCGAATTCTGATCATCGACTTTGGCTCGCAAGTCACACAGTTGATTGCCCGCCGCGTCCGAGAATCCGGCGTTTATTGTGAAATCCACCCGTTCAACGCTGTAACGTCAGAAAGCATCGCGTCTTTCAATCCAAAAGGCGTGATCTTGTCCGGCGGCCCCGCCAGTGTTCACGAACAGGAAACACCAAAGGCACCAGAAGCCGTCTATGAATTGGATATTCCAGTACTGGGTATTTGTTACGGCGAACAAACCATGGTCCAGCAGATGGGCGGACGTGTTCAGGCGTCTACGCACCGTGAATTCGGCCGCGCCTTTATCGAAATCACCGATGATTGCTGTCTGTTCAAAGGTGTCTGGGCCCCCGGCGAAAAGCACCAAGTCTGGATGAGCCACGGTGATCGTATTGATGCGATCCCTGATGGGTTTAAGGTTTGCGCTGTTTCAGACGGCTCGCCATTCGCAATCATCGCGGATGAAGAGCGAGATTTATACGGGGTTCAATTCCACCCTGAAGTCGTGCATACGCCGGATGGAGCCAAGTTGCTTCGGAACTTCACCCACGACATTTGCGGCGCATCTGGCGATTGGACCATGGCGTCATTCAAGGATGAGGCCATAGATAAAATCCGCGCCCAAGTCGGTAACGGACGGGTGATTTGTGGGCTTTCAGGTGGTGTCGACAGTTCCGTCGTCGCTGTTCTTCTTCACGAAGCCATTGGTGATCAACTGACATGCGTTTTCGTCGATCACGGTTTGATGCGAGCTAACGAGGCCGACGAAGTCGTCTCGCTTTTCCGCGACCACTACAACATACCGCTCGTCCATCGGAATGCATCTGACATGTTCCTGGGCGAATTGGATGGTGTCACGGACCCCGAAACCAAACGCAAGATCATCGGCAAACTGTTCATCGATGTATTCGAACAAGAAGCCAAGAACGTTGGCGGTGCTGATTTCTTGGCGCAAGGAACATTATATCCCGATGTGATCGAGAGTGTTTCGTTCACTGGGGGCCCTAGCGTCACGATCAAGTCACACCACAATGTGGGTGGCTTGCCGGAACGCATGAACATGCAATTGGTTGAGCCTCTGCGCGAACTTTTCAAAGACGAAGTCCGTGTCCTTGGACGTGAACTTGGGTTGCCCGATAGCTTTGTTGGCCGTCACCCATTCCCAGGCCCCGGCCTTGCAATCCGCATTCCTGGTGCAATTAGCCCCGACAAACTGGATATCTTGCGGGCTGCTGACGTAGTTTACCTCGAAGAAATCCGTAACGCGGGCCTTTATGACACCATATGGCAGGCTTTTGCAGTACTTCTTCCCGTTCAAACGGTGGGTGTGATGGGAGATGCCAGAACTTATGATTTTGTTTGTGCGCTCCGCGCAGTCGTTTCCACTGATGGCATGACAGCCGATTACTATCCTTTCGATCATGCTTTCTTGGGACGTGTCTCAAACCGTATCGTCAACGAGGTCAAAGGCATTAACCGTGTTGTTTATGATGTCACATCAAAACCGCCCGGAACGATTGAGTGGGA
>DGNZ01000044.1 GCA_002389175.1 Rhodospirillaceae bacterium UBA4479
GTTTAATCTGACAGTACCCCAAAAGGATATCTTTGATAATGCTCGGGGCAATCTATATTAAAGTGCGAGACATATACCCCCCCACTTGTGACTTTACCTTGATTTCACGCAGGCGTGACGACCACTCTTCGCCCCATGCTTTCACTTTGTGGCCCAAGTAGTCGGAAGAACAGGAGTTAATTCCAAGAGTTCTCGCGTGTATTCTGATTTTGGATTCTGATAGACATTTTGCGCTCGGCCGAATTCTTCAATTCGTCCATTTCTAAGGACGACCATGTCGTCAGACATTTGGCGCACTACGGCAAGGTTGTGACTGATGAACAGGATTGTAAGACCAAATTTTGCGTGCAGGTCCTTTAAAAGATTAAGCATCTCGGCCTGAATTGAAACGTCCAATGCAGAAGTCGGTTCGTCGCAGATTAGGAAGCGGGGACGCGCCAACAAAGCACGAGCAACCGCAATACGTTGTCGTTGTCCGCCAGAAAATTGGTGTGGGTATTTGTCTAAGTCCTCTGGCGCCATCCCAACAAGGTCCAGCATCGCTCTCGCCAATTCGCGCCGTTCTCCACCGTCGTTCACCAAGCCATAAAGCCAAAGTGGTTCTGACAAGATCGCGCTAATCCGGTGGCGGGGATTTAGGCTGGAATATGGGTCTTGAAAGATCATCTGAACGATCTGGCGCGAGGGATGGATACGGGTCCGTAATTTGCCCGGCGGCAGTGTTTCGGCGCCAAGTGCCATGTGTCCGGCGGTTGGATTGACCAAGCCAGTTATGGCTTTTGCGAGCGTTGATTTACCTGACCCACTTTCGCCAACAAGTCCAAGAATACTGCCCGGTTTGACGTCAAAACTGATATCATGGAGAGCGGTAAAGGAGTCCGGTTTCTGCCATAGGGACGTCCGAACACCCGGAAACTCAACGCGCAGGTTTTCGACTTTCAGGCCAACATTTTCCTGCATCACACCTTCAAGCAGCCAGCGTTCGGCGTGATTGCCGACATCCTTTTGGGAAGGATTACTTTCTTCTTCCGGGACGCGAAACCTATCGATCTTACGGTCAAGCGGTGGAACCGAATCTAAAAGCGCTTGTGTGTAAGGATGCTGCGGGTCGCCCAGGACTTGCGCCGTGGTTCCAGATTCAAGAACTTTGCCATAGCGCATGACCGAGACTCGATCCGCCACCTGAGCAATCACACCAATATCGTGTGTGATCAGCATGAACCCAATCTTACGGTTCGTTGCCAATTCCTTTATCAAATCCAGAACCTGGCTTTGAACTGCGACGTCCAACGCCGTGGTAGGTTCGTCCGCGATGATCACTTCGGGGTTCGTGGAAAGCGCAAGGGCAATCACCACTCGCTGACGCATGCCACCGGAAAACTGGTGGGGATAGGCCTTGATGCGTTCAGATGCGTTTTGAATTCCAATCTCTTCCAGGATTTCGACAGCGCGAGCGCGGGCATCTTTGGATGAAATATCTTCATGCGCCTGAATGGTTTCGATCAACTGATCTTCGACCCGCATTAGTGGGTTCAAACTTGTTTGCGGATCCTGAAAGATCATCGAAATCCGCTTGCCGCGCATGTTATGTGCTTCAACGGCGGTAAGGTTGCGCAGATCGGTGTCCGCCAACGTCATTTGGCCATCAGCTACGAAACCGGGTGCTTGCAAAAGCCCAATGATAGCGGCTCCGACTGTGGATTTTCCCGCACCACTTTCGCCAACAAGGCCGTGAATTTCTCCGGACGCAATGGACATAGCGACGTCTTCGATCGCTGTAATGTCACCAAAGCGTGACGGGAACTTAACGGTGAGATTTTTGACCTTCAACATCTCAACGCAACCTCGGATTAAAGACATCGCGCAGGAAATCCCCAAGTATGTTAATTGACACCACCAACGCCACCAAAAACAGGGTCGGAATCCAAAGGATCCACCATTCGCCCGACAACATGAACTGCATACCAATGCGGATCAGGGTTCCCAGTGACGGGCTGTCTGCCGGCAGTCCGATCCCAAGGAATGAAAGCGTCGCTTCAAGTAATATGGCAGAGGCCAAATCGACGGTCATTATTACCAATAGCGGACCAAGAATGTTGGGAAGGATATGCACAAACATTACACGGATCGGACGCTGCCCCATTATAATCGCGGCCTGGACATATTCCTTTTGCATCTGCACGAAAGTTGAGGCTCGTGCGGTTCGTGCGAAATTCACCCAAAGCGACAGGGCGATGGCGAGGGTTAGAACGGCAACCCGAAGGTCTTGCTGGATTTCCGATGGAAGGATGCCACGCGCAATACCGTCGATCAGCAGGGAAGTCAGGATCGCCGGAAGAGCCAGTTGGATATCGGCGATCCGCATGACGATCATATCGAACCGCCCACCGTAATATCCAGCTGCGAGGCCAAGGCCCACACCCAAGACGGTCGCAATGGTCATCGCCGACAAGCCAATGATTAAAGACAGCCGCGCGCCGTAAAGGATCGAAGACACCATATCACGGCCCTGATCGTCCGTGCCAAGGGGGAACTTTGAAATGCCAAATTCCTCCCACATCGGGGGAAGTAGCCCGTCCATTAGGCTGAAGGATGCCAAATCATATGGGTTAACAGAGGCAATCAGCGGCGCAAAAGCAGCGCCCATAATTGATAATAACGCTACAATCGCTGCAATGATTGCTGCTGGGGACCGCGTGAAAAGCCACAGCCCCTCGTATCGTTTAATGAAAGCGATCATGAGGTATCTTTCACGCGTAGCCGTGGGTCGATCGCGACGTACAACAGATCAACGATTAGGTTCACCAGCACAAAGAAAAACGCGATGACCACAAGGTAGACGCCCATTACAGGGATATCGACGAAGCGGATGCTTTCAAGGAACAACAGCCCCATTCCGGGCCACTGAAAAACGCTTTCAGTGACGATTGAAAACGCGATTACACCGCCAAATTGAAGACCAATGATTGTGATGACCGGAACCAATGTGTTTGCCAACGCATGCTTGAAGTACAAACTGCGCATCGGAACTCCGCGGGCCATTCCGAAACGGATATAATCAGATCGCAAAACTTCCATCATCTCGGCCCGAACAAGCCGCATGGTTAGCGTCAATTGGTAAAGACCAAGGGTGATGGCCGGAAGAAGAAGCGCCCGCCAACCGTCGATGGTGAAGAGCGAGGATTCCCAGCCGCCAATCTGGACCGTGCCCCCACGCCCAAATGTGGGAAGCCAACCCAATTGAACGCCGAACAGAAAGATGAAAATAATCCCGATGACAAAGGTTGGAATCGATACCCCGACCAGTGTGGTCATCAAGATCGTTTGGGTTGCAAAACCGCGCGGTCTAAGCGCGGTAAAGACGCCAGTCGGAATTCCCACCAAAAGCGAAATGAATAGCGCAACAATGCCAAGTTCCAAAGTCGCTGGAATCCGCGACGAAATCATTTCCCCCACAGGCTGACGCGTCCGATACGAATATCCAAAATCACCTTGCAGCATATCGCCGGTAAACCTTGCAAATTGCATCACGAAAGGATCGTTCAGACCCAATTCTTCGCGCAAGCGTTCTTGATCTTCGATGGAGGTTTCTACCCCAGTCATTTGGGTAATCGGATCACCAACAAACCGGAACAGGGAAAAGGCAAGAAAGGCGACGGCGATCATCACAAAAACTGATTGTATCAGCCGTTTCAGGATAAAATATGTCATCGCCTTTCTTTTTTCTTTATGGATCAGTTTACTGTGACCCAGCGCAGCATAAAGAAGTTGTCTGCACGTTGCGTCATGGCGACGTTATCCTTAGCCGCCCAGATAAGAGGCTGAGTATAAAGCGGAATATATGCAACCTCGGCTTGCGTGATCGCGACAACCTCATCCACCATAGCCTGACGCGCTGCTGGATCAACTTCGCGCTGAATCCCCGGCAACAGTTCATCAACACGTGCGTTGGAATAACCGCCAAAGTTCCAGGACCCCAACTTCTTTTCAGAGTTTGGTGTCGACATTAGGAAGCGGATTGGATGCTCCATGTCGAACGTGCCCGGTGACCAACCTAGAAGGTACATGTCAAACGCATCTTCACGAAGCTGTGGCCAGTAATCGCGAACCGGTCCGGTGCTAAGTTCCGCATTCATGCCAACAGCCGCGAACATCGATGCCGCTGCGCGACAAAGCGCTTCGTCGTTGATGTATCGGTCGTTTGGACATTTCAAACCAAAGCTGAACCCGTCCGGATATCCAGCTTCCGCGAGAAGCGACTTGGCCTTTTCTGGATTATAGGCTGGGCGATCAGAATTGGCTTCTGAATAACCGGAAATTCCAGCCGGAACCAACTGGGATGCACCTTCAATCTTGCCGCGGAACAGAACACGGTCAATTGATGCGATGTCGATGGCATGGGCTGCTGCTTGGCGCACACGGACATCTTGGAATGGGTTGGATCCCGAAACATCGGACGAATACAAAAGTTCATCATGTTCATGGCCAAAGCCAAACATAATTACCCGTGTTTCTTCACCTTCAAGAACCTTGAAACCGTCGCGGCTTTCGACTTGTGCAACATCCTGCAGTGGAATTGGCTGAATGAAGTCAATTTCGCCAGACAGCAACGCGGCAAGTCCTGTCGCTGCATTTCCGATCGGTGTGAAGGTCGCCTCGGTGATGTTGTGCTCAACTTTTCCCCACCATCCGGCGTTTGGAATCAAAACCGTTTTCACACCGGGATCGCGGCTCGCTAACGTAAAGGCGCCTGTTCCGTTCACATTCATAGTCGCGAAGTTTTCTGCATCCCGCGCAGGCAGTTCTGCACCGTTTGCTTCAGCCCATCCTTTGTCGAGTATCATGAAATTTGCGATTGAATCCGGAAACAGCGGGTTAGGTGCTTTGGTCAAGAAGTCGATTGTGTAATCATCAACGACCCGCACCTCAGACACAGGCGCAAACCATGACCTCACATCTGCGGCCTCGTTGGATGCGCGCTCATACGAGAACATTACATCCTCAGCAGTGAATGCGGCACCATCTTGAAATGTCACACCCTGGCGCAGGTTAAACCGCCAACCGTCTTTGCCAGTTAGTGGTTCCCAGCTTTCGGCAAGCGATCCTTCGATCGACATGCCTTGGTTCCGGCGTACTAGGCCTTCGTAAATATTATTCAGAAACGATAAAACCGGCGCTGAGTTCACAGCGTGTGGGTCCATCGTTTGCGGGTCTGTGTTCGACGCCCATTTGAACGACTCGGCAGAAGCGCTTGCCACACCGAGCAGAATTGCACCACTAACCAACGCAGAATTAGATAGAATTCGCATTTTCATGATATGCCCTCTCTATTGCTATCGCTAACAGACTGTTCATTGTGAGTGTAAGGTCAAGGGTTAGTTAAAAGTGATCACAAAGTTGAGATTTCTGGCTGGCATCCTAAATAGCCCGGTTTGCGTTTTTATGCAGTGGCTTCGTAAATGACTTGATCCGATAACAATCAGAGTTCGCTAACTCAAAAGTAAGAGTTTACCGCTTCTTTCCAAGCAGCTCTAATCTAGTTCAGCAGAGTAAGACCAATGATCTTGTCGAATTTCAAAAGCCGGTAAAGACAGTCAATTCTACCGGCTTCACAGAAGCGGCCATTCGCAAGGGCTAAACAATTGTCCGCAATGTCCGCACAGCAGCCATCCATGCAACGCGCAGCCAACGGCTGCAATTCACCCATCATTCGAAAATACTTTCAATAAGAAGATATATGGATAAAGACCCTCAGTGGTTAAGCACTGCGGTGGAGCTGCTTTAAGCATTGGTCCGTGCATAAAGCTGCTTAAACGCCCAGAATAGCAATAAGTCCTCTTTCTGACAGCT